>RFTA01000063.1 GCA_009923685.1 Actinomycetota bacterium | reverse complement strand
TGAAGGTCAAGTTTCCAAAGGTTTGGTCACCAGGTAAAAGCGATCTTTGCTTTGCGACGACGAATCGACAAGGCGCATTGATGAAAATTGCTGAACAATGCGATGCAATCGTCGTAATTGGATCTGAAAACTCGTCAAATACTCGCGCGCTCGAAAAATTGGCACGAGAGGTCGGCTGTAAAAATGTTTATCGAATCAACAATGTCGCAGAGTTACCAAACGAACTTTCAGGAGCTGTCGGCATAACCGCAGGCGCATCGGCACCAGAAGAACTGGTTCTGCAAATTATTGAAGCACTTGCCCCGAGACTCGGTGTCGACGAGGTGAGCATTGCCCATGAAGACGAGTATTTTCCGCCACCACGACACATTCGCCAACTACAAAGTGCAATCGAGACCATCGTGACCGTCATGCTCGGTGGAAGTTTGGCCCGCCAAAAAATTGTTGACGATCGCAAACTGGCTGCGAGCACCGTGCTCGCACTTTTGGCATGTTAGTTGCGCGGTACTTCGTGCTGTTAATTTCGCGGCACTTCGTGCCATGGCTTGTCGCGATCGACACGTACGTCGCCGGGTAGACCAAGCACGCGCTCGCCGAGAATATTTTTCATGACCTCGGTAGTGCCGCCTTCAATGCTGTTCGCCCTACTGCGCAAAAACGCCTTGGGGACAGAGTCAAAACTCATGGCAGTTTCAGGGTGTACCATTTCATAACTTCCGTAGAGCATGCCGTTAGCACCGAGAAGGCCGACACAAAACTCATACGTGTCTTTGTTCAGCTCCGCGCTGGCAACTTTGCCGATCGAGCCCTCTGGTCCGGGCGTACCCATCCGACGATTCTGGCCAGCGCGAATATTCGTCAATCGAAGAACTTCGGCTTTGATCCAAAGCTTCATCAGCTCGTCTTTGGTTGCCGATGACCGGTTATCGGGCGAAAGTGACTGCCAAATTTTCATCGCTTCGCGAATCGGCCCCGTTGCTTTTCGCGGAATTGACCCACCGATCGCTACGCGTTCGTTCATCAAGGTCGTCAAGCTGACTCGCCAGCCGTCACCTGCGTTTCCGAGAGTCTCGGCAACTGGCACCCGCACATCAGTGAAATAAACTTCGTTAAATTCAGCTTCGCCTGTCATTTGACGCAATGGTCTCACCTCGACGCCAGAAGCCCGCATGTCGACGATGACGGCGGTAAGACCAGCATGTTTGACCGCCTGAGGATCTGTTCGAACGACGAGAAGGCCGAGCTTTGAGAGATGCGCGAGAGTTGTCCAAACTTTTTGACCATTAATGACCCATTCATCGCCGTCTCGCACGCCCTTAGCAGATAAGCCGGCAAAATCGGAGCCCGAACCAGGCTCAGAAAACAATTGGCACCAAATTTCTTCGCCAGTGAATAGAGGTCGAAGATACTTCTTCTTTTGCTCTTCTGTTCCCCATTGCGCGATCGTCGGTGCGCACATGCCGTAACCAATCGGATTGCGCGCATAACTAGAAGGCCCGTTCGCTGCGGCAATTGCTTCGTTGACAATTTTTTGGTGCTTGGGTGAAGCAACCAGACCACCGTTACCAACTTCAAAATGAACCCACGCAAGTCCGGCATCAAACTGGGCGGCCAAAAAATCAATCGGCTTGGTCTTCTCGGGCGGATGACTCGCGAGCAACAAATCTACAAGCGCAGAAATTTGACTTTCAGAAATAATCGTTTCGGTTTCAATAACAGCCATAGAAACCAAGTTACAACGTGGTCGATTAAAACTTGTAGTTGGCAATTACCGAATCAAACCGACTAGTTTTCAAATATGTTTCCGGGGGCGATCGCACAAGACGCACCGAACAGACCTGCCGTAATAATGGCATCATCGGGTCAAGTTATAAGTTTCAAAGAACTTGATGAGGGCGCCAATCGACTCAGCCAAGTCTTGCGAAACGCGGGCCTCAAAGTTGGCGATCACATTGCGTTCTGCATCGAGAACCATCCACGATATTTTGAAATTTTGTGGGGTTGTCATTACGCGGGCTTGATCTATACGGCTTGCTCGTCACGTTTGACGACCGACGAACTTAGTTACATCATCAATGACTGTGGTGCGAAGGCGTTCATCACGAGCAAATATAAAGCAGACCAAGCAGCTGAAGTTTTGGCGACGACCCCGAATGTTTCGCTTCGGTTGATGCTTGACGGCACGATTTCGGGATACGACTCTTATGAACAAGCCGTTGCGACAGCGCCATCGACGGCATTAGAAAATCGCATCGACGGTGTCGACATGCTTTACTCAAGCGGCACAACTGGCCGACCAAAAGGAATCAAATTAGGGCTGGCAATGACACCGGTCGGAACGCCAACTTCGTTGAGCACCCTATGTTCGATGCTCTTTGGCATAGACAAAGATTCGATTTATCTCTCGCCCGCTCCTCTATATCACGCTGCGCCATTGCGATTCACGATGACGACTCACCGTTTGGGTGGAACCGCAATCATCATGGAACACTTTGATCCAGAAGAATATTTGCGTCTTATCGCCAATCACAAAGTGACACACTCGCAACTTGTGCCAACGATGTTCGTCAGAATGTTGAAACTCGACAAAGATTCTCGCACCAAATACGAGACTTCAAGTTTGAAATGCGCGATACATGCCGCCGCACCATGCCCAGTCGAAGTTAAGCGGCAGATGATCGATTGGTGGGGTCCGATTATCCACGAGTATTACGCAGGCAGTGAGGGCAATGGATTTGTCTACTGCAACTCAGAGCAATGGTTGGCACACCCCGGCACTGTTGGCATAGCAATAAATGCGACGATTCATATTTGCGACGATGACGGCACCGAGTTGCCGATAAACGAGTCGGGAACTGTATTTTTTGAGAGCAAAGTCGAGTTTGAATATCACAACGACCCAGAAAAGACTAAAAGTTCACGAGACCCGCTCGGTCGCGGTTGGACAACACTTGGCGATGTTGGGTATCTCGACAAGGACAATTTTTTATATCTGACTGACCGCAAGGCATTCATGATCATTTCGGGCGGCGTGAATATATATCCGCAAGAATCCGAGAACATTTTGATCAACCACCCGAAGGTCGTCGATGTTGCGGTCTTTGGCGTGCCGAACGAAGAATTCGGTGAAGAAGTAAAAGCGGTTGTGCAGCCAGTGGCAATGCCCAAAAATGATCAAGAGCTAAAAGATTTAGAGGCCGAATTGAAAGCTTTCTGTCGTGCATCACTCGCCGATCTTAAGTGTCCACGGTCTATTGACTTTCGTGCCGAGTTGCCTCGACATCCGACGGGCAAACTATATAAACGTCTGCTCAAAGACGAATATTGGAAAAATTCAGGACGCGCGATTTAGTTCGGCGCGAACATCGAATAGACAGCACATGGGTCATCCTTTTCTAAAGCACGCGACACCCCTGGCATTTGCGCACCGCGGCGGTGCGAGCGATGCCCCCGAAAATACGATGCCGGCGTTTCAACGAGCGATCGATCTTGGATACATATATATAGAGACTGATGTGCACGCGACCAAAGATGGCGTGCTGCTGGCATTTCATGACGACGACTTGTCACGCACTTGCAGTCGACCGGGTTTGATCAGCGAGCTCAATTTTGAAGATGTCAAAGATGCGCGTGTAAACGGATCAGAGCCGATACCGCTGCTTGAAGATTTGATTTCGGCATGGCCTCACGCACATTTGAATATTGACTGCAAATCGGATCAAGCACTCGCGCCACTGGCAGACCGCGTTGCCCGCGGAGACATTTTTGATCGAATTTGTATCGGCTCATTCAGTGACCGTCGACTCAACAGTTTGCGTGAGCAGTTTGGTCAGCGATTATGCACATCGATGGGGCCTCGAGATGTCACGAAACTTCGACTCGGCAGTTGGGTGCGCCGAT
>RFTA01000062.1 GCA_009923685.1 Actinomycetota bacterium | reverse complement strand
CCAAAGCTGGAAGCCACATGCTTTGGCGAATCCACATGACGGACAACTAAATCTGAGCATGGGTGACACGGTTAGGTCGATAGTCGAACTCAACGGTGTGGCTGTCGGAAGCGATGGCAAAGTTATCCTCGCAAACGGATTCAACTGGTTGCGCTACCGAGTTAGATTCTCGAACGGCGTTGAGGTCGGCGATCTTGATCAACGCAGCATCGAAGCAACCGGCAAGGTCGCAAAGCGACTCGCAAAAATTGCCAAACGCGCAAAATAGCTCGTTGCGCCACCACTTCCCTGGAGTGAGGGACGGCTGGTCGCGTTTTGACGGACCAGCAGGAACACAGATGGTTGATGTCGCGATAAGCGCGATGACCGAATGGGCCGCAACTGGCTCGAACGCGAACACCGGGGGCTTTTTTGCGGCCGCTGATGCATGCGACGCGTTGCTCGAATCGACGCGAACAGTTGTCGGCGAATTTCTTGGTGCAGACCCTGCTGGCATTTGTCTTGGCGCAAACATGACGACAATGACGATGGCCCTCACTCGCGCCATCGCGCGCACATTAAAACCTGGTGATCGAATTGTCGGAACGCGTTTAGATCACGAGGCAAATGTTTCGCCGTGGCGAATCGCCTGCGAAGTTTCAGGAGCCGAACATGTGTTGACGCCGTTCGACCCAACTACGGGTCGCCTCGACATGGTGGCACTCGAGCAACTAATCAACGACGACACGAAATGGGTCGCCGTAACAGGTGCATCAAATTTGATTGGCACGATGCCCGATCTCAAATCAATAATCACCATCGCCCACAAGCACGGGGCGCGGGTCTTTGTCGACGCTGTGGCGCTTGCACCACACAAGCAAATTAACATTCGCGAGTTGGGTTGCGACGCTCTCGCAACTTCTCCATATAAATGGTATGGGCCGCACGCCGGCGTGATGTATGTCGAGCCAGCGCTTCTCGACTCTCTGCCAGTCGCCAAGGTTCGACCAGCCAAAGACACTGGCCCGCGAAGATTCGAAACTGGCACACCAAACTTTGAAGGCATCGCCGCGACACAAGCCGCCGCCCGATTTCTAATCGAAGAAGATATGCGCAAACTACAGGCACTCGAGAGCGCGGTTTTTGCGCCGTTACTTGAAGGCTTGTTGGATACGCCAGGTGTACGAGTTTGGGGACCGCATGATTTAGAAATGCGCGCGCCAACAGTTTCTTTCACCCTCGACTCGATGACGCCCGATCGCGTCGCACAAGAACTCGCGGCGAAAAAAATTGCTGTTTGGTCGGGCGATTCATACGCAGTCGAGGTCGTTGCCCAATTAGGTCTGACGCAAAGTGGTGGTGTCGTGCGGGCAGGCATCGCGCGCTACATAGATAATGACGACGTAAATAATTTTCTCACCGCTGTTCGCGGCCTCGTAAGTCGGTAGCATTACTCAGTCCGGGGAGTGGCGCAGTTGGTAGCGTGCCTGGTTTGGGACCAGGAGGCCGGGGGTTCAAGTCCCCCCTCCCCGACAATGAGCACCGAAAGTTCGGCTTCAGTTTTAAGATCGGCGAAATATGTTTCGCTGATCACCTTTCGTAAATCTGGCGAGCCAGTTCGAAGCCCGGTTTGGTTCGTGCGATTTGGAGAAAGCCCGAATAGTTATGGCGTGATCACCGAAACAAATTCGGGCAAAGTCAAGCGTGTTCGGGCAAAGTCAAGAATTGAAGTTCAGGTTTGTGACGCAAAGGGCGGGGTTAAACCTGATGCGCTGAAATTTTCTGGAGTTGCACGACTTGTGACTGGAGACCAAGCCGTAGCCGTGCGTAAAGCGATCTCGAAGCGTTATGGCCTGACGTACAAGATGTTTTTGATTTATTTGTTTTTCTCTGGCTTGTTTAAGAAAAAAGACGGTCTGCCCGAGACAAATATTATTTTTGAACTCGAAAATTAATTGACAGTTAGATTGCGATTTCGAAAACTGCGGTTCGTTTGAAGTCGGCCAACATTTCGGGCAGTGGTTCAACGCCAATACCGACTGTGTTTGGCACTGCTAAGTGACCATTCTCTATTACAAATGGCTGAGTGATGTCGCGAGAGAAATAACGAGCCGAGGCAGAGATATCTCCTGGCAATGTAAAGCCGGGCAACGCAGCGAGTGCGAGATTCGCCGCACGACCGATGCCGGTTTCGAGCATGCCACCGCACCAGACCGGCACGCCGCGCGAAACGCACAAATCGTGGATTCTTTTTGCTTCGAGATAGCCCCCGACCCGACCAGGCTTGATGTTGATAACCGAACACGCCTTGAGATCGAGCGCACCACGAGCGGTTTCAAGTGATGTAATCGACTCGTCAAGACAGACCGGAGTTTTGATCTCACGCGCAAGGTCGATATGCCCAGCCAGATCATCTTCGGGCAAGGGTTGCTCGATCAACAGCAGGTTAAACGCGTCGAGTTGCTTCAGATGTCGTGCGTCTGCCACGGTGTATGCAGCATTGGCGTCGACTTGCAACAGCAGATCGTCACCAAACTCTTTGCGCACGGTGCGCACTAGTTCAATGTCGCTGCCTGGCTCGATTTTCAGCTTCACACGTACATAACCTTGCGAAAGATATTCGCCGACAACGCGAACCAGGTCGCTTAGACTGTTTTGAATTCCAACCGAGACACCTGACGGAACGGCGTTTTTCGTTGCACCTAAAAACGTGGCCAGCGAAATTTTTTGATCGCGCAATTGCAGGTCGAGCAAGGCCGCTTCGACGCACGCTTTCGACATGTAGTTGCCACGAATCGGTGCGGCACTGGCGATAAAACTTTGCGCTGTCGAGTCGGCACGCAACTTCGGCACTAGAAATCGAGAAACGACCTCGACGCAATTTTCAAGATACTCGGACGAATAACACTCTCCCCAACCTGAATTAGCGTCGCCGACCGCACGAATGTAAAGCAGATCGCGCGAGGTGTCTGTGCCAAAAGATGTGCGAAACGGCGAGACAAGGTCTATGCCACCTCGCCACAACTCAATGGCCCGCAACATTATTTACCTTGCCTTTTCGCTTAGAACATATGCGCCGTCTGCTGTGAATCCTCGCACAAACTTTGAGGCTGAAAATGCAGATTCAAAACTTTTGCGCTGGGCGGCTCGAAGGTCGCGCGCGAGTGCTTGATTGCTGGCGCTATCGCTTTGCCTCAACGCAACTATGTCAGCCGGTGTAGTGATTAGTTCATCACTAGTTTCGGCATTTATCGTCACCGAAGTTGGCGCAACTTCACAGCCAGCAACTTGGCGCTCGACGACAAGTCGATCGGTGTTGTCACCAGAGTTGAAGAGATCATCAAGTTGGCCATAAAAGTCTCGGTGATAGCCGACGACCTTGGCGCCAAGGGTCACCAAATTAAAATGTGCGTTGCGACGAACAAGCGGGTCGAATGTCCATGAAATTGCTGAAAACCCGTTTCGTTTCGCCCATGACCATTGATGTTGTTTAAGAGCACGACCGACGCCAGAGTTCGCCGCGCCATCAACAACACCTGTGACGTGCGAATGCAACTTGTCATTTGGGCGCCCGACTAGCGCCATCGACCCGCCGACAACTTCGTGCTGATTCTTGTCTTCACGAAGCGCGAGGCTGGCATAACCGCCGGCATGAACCACGGCCACAATTACATCCACTGAAATCGAATTTTTGTCGCCCCAAACCTTGGCAAACAGTTGCGAAAGTTGGTGGGCCCGTTGCGGATTATCAACCAATTCGATGCTCACCATTTGATTAAACACTATCTATTCGGCAATGATAGAGGCATGGCTGTCGAGGTAACTATCGTTGATCATCCGGTTGCCGCCGAAGCACTCACGCATTTGCGTGACGAAAACACAACCAACCAATTCTTTCGCGCCGAATTGCGTCGGCTTTCGCTCG
>RFTA01000061.1 GCA_009923685.1 Actinomycetota bacterium | reverse complement strand
GCCAGCCATGAATGTAAATTTAGTTGCCTGCGACGAAGGTCACCCCATTGGGTCTTTACTTCTCATTTGTAATACCAATACCGTTTCACCTGTGGGGGAATCGGGTTTGAAAGTCGTGTTTCATGGCGTCCGTGGTTCTACTGCGTGCCACGACCCGCACACGCATCGCTATGGCGGTAACACCTCTTGTGTTTCGGTGACGCGACCCAATGAAGCGCCGATAATTTTTGATCTCGGCACCGGTCTGCGATATTTGAACGCATCGCAAAACGAAACTGAAATTGTGCCGTTTGTTGGCACATGTCTGCTTACACACTTGCATTGGGATCACATTCAAGGCTTGCCATTCTTTAAATCGTTGCTTTGCGAAGAGACCGTTCTCGAGATTTATGCGCCGAGGCAAGAGGACGGAAGAAGCCTTCGCGAAATTTTCTTGAAAAAGATTTGTCCACCGATATTTCCGATTAGTTTGAGCGAATTCAAGGCCACGATTAATTTTTATGAAGTTGGTGATGATGATTTCATGATCGGTAATACAAAAGTTACGAGTCGGTTCGTGCCTCACACCGGCCCGACACTCGGTTACCGAATCACGGCCGCAAACTCGACGGTGACATATCTTTCGGATCATCAGCAACCGGTGAACGGTTTTTCTTTGACAACTGGCGCTCGCCAGATTTGTCAAGGCACCGACTTGTTGATTCATGATTCGCAATACACGCCCGCTGAGTTTGAAATCAAGTCAGATTGGGGTCACTCAACGCTTGAGTTTGCGATGTGGGTTGCCGAAACGACATCAGCCAAGCGACTGGCACTGTTTCACCATGACCCATCGCGCACCGATGACGCGCTCGATGTAATCGCTCAGCGACTTGCCGGGGTAGCCAAGAATCGTGGCTTCGAAGTATTCGCCGCGGCGGATGGAATGACCGTTGAGGTTTCTGGCGTAGTCTGAACATCAATGAATTCGCAATTTGATAGCAAAGAATTTCGAACCGTGCTTGGTCACTTTCCGACTGGAGTCGTGATTATTTCGGGTCTCGATGCAGCGGGTAAGCCCCAAGGGTTGACGATTGGTTCGTTCAGTTCGATCTCGCTTGATCCACCACTTGTCGGGTTTTTTCCGGGGCTTAATTCGAAGTCGTGGCCCGCGATTGCCGATTCGGGCGCGTTTTGTGTGAATGTTTTGGCGGCGACTCAAGGTGAGTTGTGTTGGCGATTCGCCAAAGAAAGCGAAAATCGCTTTGACGGGGTTAAATGGACTCATTCGCCATTGAAATCACCGATGATCGACGCGTGCGTCGCGTTTATCGACTGCAAGCTTGAGTCGAGTTCGCAAATCGGTGATCACTTGTTTGTTGTCGGAAGAGTGCATAGCCTTGTGGCTGTTGCCGGCGCGGGCGACCCGATGGTGTTCTCAAAGGGAGCCGTTGTCACGACATCGCCGTTGTCGTGAGTTTTGTTCTTGCGCTTTTTGTAGCCGCAGTTTTTGTTTATGCCGGCGTCGCAAAGTTTGCGACATTTGAAAATTGGACATTTCAGGCTCGCGCTCTTGGCACACCAGACCCATTTGTTGTGCTTGTGCCTTTGGCTGAAATTGCTTTGGCGGTGCTGCTTGTCGGTGGCTGGTGGTTTGAGATAACCGTCGCCGCGAGTCTGGCGATGTTGTTGGCGTTCACGGCTTTGTTGCTCGTGCGATTGCGCGACCCAGAAAGATTGCCGTGTTCGTGTTTTGGTGCAACTTCGCAACGACCGATGAGTTGGCTAGATGTCGCGCGCAATGTGGTTTTGATCGGCGTGCTGATTTCGGCATATTTCGCTAAGTAGCCTGAGCGAGATGCGCGTTTGGATCGACCAAGACTTGTGCACGGGCGACGGTTTGTGTGAAGACCATTGCGCCGATGCGTTCAAATTGCTCGAAGACGGCATTGCGTATGTTGCCGAACTGGGTGTACCACTAAATGACCCAGGTGGTGCCGGCAGTCTTGCTCGCGTCGCACCGCGCGATCGGCAAAGTGTTTTGCGTGCAGCTGAAGTTTGCCCGGGTGAGTGCATATTTATCGATGTCAGCGATGAGATGACGGCAACAAATATTTCGCAAGTTGCCTAGAGATACGCTGAAAGAATGAACTGGCGAATTGCGGCAAATGGTGTCGCCCTTGTCGTGGCAATCTCAGGTGTCGCAGGCAACGTAAGTGCCGTAACTGAGGCGACGCAAAAGTTCGTTGCCAATGACGCAAAGTCTGTGCTCGCAACAATACGAGTCGAAAACGAATATAAAACTGGCTACAAGCGCAGCCTGTTTATTCATTGGTCAGATCTCGATGGCGATGGCTGCGACACTCGCGAAGAAGTTCTCAAACGCGACAGCACTTCAAAACCACAGGTCGACCCGTATCGCTGTTATGTCGTGGCTGGCGACTGGTTCTCAAAATACGACGGCAAAACCTTGAGCGACCGAAGCGATGTCGACATCGATCATGTTGTCGCGCTAAAAGAAGCTTGGGATTCGGGTGCGTGGTCGTGGAGCGAATCGCAACGCAAGGCATATGCCAACGACTTGACCGATCGTCGGTCGCTGATTGCAGTGAATGATCGCGTGAATATGTCGAAAGGCGACAAAGATCCGTCGAATTGGATACCACCTTTGAAAAGTTATTGGTGTACATACCTTGGTGATTGGATTTCGATTAAAGCCCGTTGGGATTTGTCGATGGATCAAAGCGAGTTCGGGCGAATCAAAAATTTATTGTCAAGCGATTGCTCGTCGCTGACGATTAGCGGATGGAGCGCGACCCCGGTGGCGGTGAGTGCACCTGCGACGGCAAACACGACTGCGACGGCACCTGTGGTCACGACTCCTGTGGTTACGAGCCCGGCGTCGGTGACGACCGTGAAAAGCCCGACGAGTTCGACAGTTGCACCATCGTCTGGGTCGGGCTCGTCAGCGACGACGCCGACGACAAATGCGACGGCAACAACAGTCGCACAAAGTGGCGTTAAAGATATTTATCCGGGTTCTTATTGCGCCCCTGTAGATGGATTGGGCACATATAAAGGAACGCCTTACATTTGTTCGAAGACAAATGCCGAAGGTTCACCGTATGCAGGTGGGCGAGCCCGATGGCGCAAGGCGACCAACTAGGATTATCTCATGTCAAAGAAAACAAAAAAGAAAAAAGCCCGTATGCGTCGTTCAAAAGCCAACCATGGCAAGCGCCCGAACATGGGTCGCGGCTAAACAACTTTAAATTCAGGCGTTTAACTAATCTTCTTCGAAGCCTCGCTCTAAAAACTGTTGGCCTGTTTCACAGGTCGAATTTAACGGACACCACCGACAGTGTGCACCAGGGCTGAGTTTGGGTTCACGGTCTTCGCGGGTTAATTCGTAAATTGCATTTGCGCCGTCGACGACACGGCGCACGGCGGCTTGCAAAACACCCTCGCTGACTTCTTCGACGTCGGCACGCGCAGACTCGAGCGAATATGTCGCCAGTCGTCGCGGTGGTTGACCAGAACGCAACGACTCGACGAGGGCATAGAACCGCAGATCTTCGCGGTGGTTTGAATAGATGCGAGCGCTTTTGAGGTCGATGATCACTTTGCTGCCCGGGCCACCAAGCGTGAGGTCGACACGGGTCGACAAAAAAATTAAACCACCAAAAAGTTCGACGCGCGCCGCGCTCTCGGTAACCGGTCGCCAAGCCGCTTTGAGCGGCGGAAAACTTTCTTCGAATTTCGTATAGAGATCGACGGCATAACTGCGAAGTTGAGCACGTTCGCCAGGTGAGAGTTGTGCGATGAACTCGCACGGGCCGCGACCCTCTTCGTCTTCGAGACGAGCGAGAGCCTCGTCGACGAGCAGGGCTGGTTCGATCGGCCCACGCCAGTTGATCGAAAGTTCAACGGCTTTGTGCATGACCATGCCA
>RFTA01000007.1 GCA_009923685.1 Actinomycetota bacterium | reverse complement strand
GACGTAGCTCAGCTGGCTAGAGCACCTGCTTTGCAAGCAGGGGGTCGTGGGTTCGACTCCCATCGTCTCCACTTGATAATTCAATTTATATAGGTGGTTGTGTGACGCAGAAGCATCTTGTTACTGGACCATTTTCAGAATTATGGCGAAAAGTTGATTCGGTCGTCGTCATTGACGGCATTGGCCTAGACGGAAAAGTTTTCGTTGACGACGAATCGGTGGCGGTGACCTTGGTGAAGTCACCTGAAATCTTGTCGCAGGTCGATGATTGTGAGTTCGCCGAGTTTCAAAAGACAAGCGAGTCGGTATTTCAGGGTCTTGTTGGTGAGTTGAACCGCATTCACAGCACAGATCATCCGATTAGATTTTGGCGAATTGTCTGTGGAGCTTGGTTCTTGCAGTTCGCACAAGTTTGGTATTTGCGATGGCGAGTTGCCAACGAAGTGTTTCGTGAATATGGCGAACTGGGCTGTCGAAGACTTGATTTCAAATGGCAAGAATTGGTGCCTGTTACCCACGATGAGGCATCGTTGCTTTTTGCTACCGACATCTGGAATCACATCGCGTATTGCGACGCGTATAAATTTGTCGCCGGTTCCAGCGCGAATGAAGCGATTGTTGTTTCCTCTGATCGCAACCAAGAGTTTTCTAAGTATCGATCGTTAATCAATTTTGGGTTGCCAAGCCAAAGCGTGAAGTCAAAACTTGAGACCCTGTTGGCCAAACTTTCACCGCGACCCAAAGTTGTTTTGGCTGGCGTAGTTCAGTCGCGTGCGGCATTGGCCGCGATGCACCTGCGTCTCGGAGCCTTGCCGAGGTTGTGGCGATTTTCGGCGAAACTAACCCCGCAACCAGTTAATGAGATTATGCGTGGTCAGATGAAGTTGCGAAGCGTGACATCTGATGGCTTCGCCGAGTTTCTGGCCAATTCGGTTTCACGACATTTGCCGACCGTTTATCTTGAGGGTTTTTCTGATCTGAAGGCTCAGACATTTTGCGAAAACATTTTGGCGAAACCACCTCGAGTAATTTTTACTAACACTCTGCTTCATCGCAGTGAACAGTTCAAACTTTGGGCGGCCACATTCGTCGCGCAAGGCAAGACGAAACTCTTTTCAGGACAACACGGCGGCGGCTACGGCGTCAGCAGATTCATAAGTTGGAGTGAAGAATATGAGCTATCTGTCGTTGACAAATTTTTATCGTGGGCTGCAATTTCGGACGTAGCGACAAGTAGGGCTAGCTGTGTTCAGGCGAAGGTCGAAAAAATTGGTTCAAACCCCGACGGTCACTTATTGGTTGTACTTGGTCCAATTACGCGAAACTCCGACATTTTTGGAATGCTTGGAGTCCAAAGCAACGGAAATTATTTTCAAATACTTGACGAGTTTGTCAAAGAATTACCGAAAAATATCTCTGAAAAAACACTCGTGCGTCCAAAAAATGCGAGTCCCACTCGTAAACCAGCACGGGTCGGCTCCGATCAGATTTCGAAAGTTGTTGCCTCCGATGTTCAAATTGATAGCGGTGGCGCGAACCTTAATCAGCGATTGGCGAACTCACGATTGGCAGTGGTCACATACAACGAGACTACGATTCCGACAAATTTAATGATCAACTTTCCGACGATCGCGCTGTGGGATCCAAAGTATGTGCGTTTAAATGATCGCGCTACGAAAGTTTACGATCAACTCTTTGCGGCCAATGTTTTGTTTTACTCACCAAAAGATGCGGCGCAACACATCTCGAAAATTTGGTCAGATGTCGAAGGTTGGTGGACCACCAAAAAAGTTCAGGATGCACGCCGCAATTTCTGCGACCACTACGCACACAAGGCTCGTATCCCGGCATTAACCGTGGCCTCAGTGATTGCCGATAACCTTTAGTTCTCTAGGTTTTTATCTAATCAAACCACTTATGGGGTCAAACAAATATGTACCTTGACAACAAGCGCGTCTTGATAACAGGTGGCACAGGCTCGTTGGGCAAGGTGCTCACGCGTCGCATTTTGTCAGGACAGATGGGCACCCCTCAAAGCGTCGTGGTTTTCAGTCGTGACGAAGCCAAACAGCACGAGATGCGCATGGACTATCTGAATCATCGTTCAGTCACCGAAGAAGTCATGTACCACAATTTTGAGCGCACTCTGCAATTCAAAATCGGTGATGTTCGTGATTTTCACTCGGTCGCACAAGCGCTGACCAATATCGACATCGTCTTCAACGCCGCCGCATTAAAACAAGTACCGGCGTGCGAGTATTTTCCATACGAAGCTGTTCGCACCAACATCGAAGGTGCCGAGAACATCGTCAGAGCAATAAAAGAGTTGCGTCTAAATATTGAAACGGTGGTGGCGATTTCGACCGATAAAGCCTGCAAACCTACCAACGTGATGGGCATGACCAAGGCAATTCAAGAGCGGATATTTTTGACCGCAAATATTGACTGTCCGAAGACCCGGTTTGTTGCCGTGCGTTACGGCAATGTTTTGGCGTCGCGAGGTTCGGTGGTGCCGTTATTTATCGATCAAATCGAGGCAGGTGGCCCGATCACCATCACCGAAAAAAATATGACCAGATTTTTGTTGACCCTTGATCAAGCCGTAGACACGGTGTTTGAAGCCATGCAGTTTGCTGAGGCGGGCGAAACATACATTCCGAAAATTAAGGCAGCACGCATCGTCGATGTCGTCAGTGCTCTTGTTGGTAAAAAGAAGATCGAAATCAAAGAAACCGGGGTTCGACCTGGCGAAAAGCTACACGAAGTTCTAGTTTCGCAAGAAGAATCACATCGCACAATTTCGCGCGGCGAATATTTTGCGATTAAGTCGATTTTGCCAGAAGTGTCAAAACCCGTACCAGCAGTCAAATTTGATTTTGATGAGTTGAGCTCAGAGCACTTTTTGATGACATCAAAAGAGGTCGAAACTTTTCTGAACAAAAATTTGTCAGGTGACTTGACGGTTCACTAATGAAGATTTGTGTTCTTGGCGCTGGCGGGCTGCTGGGACACATGCTGATACGAACACTCGGCGAAACAAATGATGTTTTCGGTACGACGAGAGAGCAATCGAACGACCGATCGCCAGTCGCGAGATTTTTATCCCGCAAAAAATGGATCAGTGGTGTAGATGCATGCAAGATCGACACAGTGGAAGCAATATTTTCTCAAAACCAGTTTGATTTGGTGATCAATTGCGTCGGCTTAATTAAACAGCGAGACTCACAAGTCAGCGACATTGAGATGATGAGAATAAATGCTGAATTTCCACACCTGCTCGCAGAAATCGCTAATCGTCACGGTACTCCGGTTTTACATATCAGCACCGACTGCGTCTTTTCGGGCGCACGAGGAAATTATCTTGAATCCGACGCGCCAGACCCTGTAGATGTTTATGGTCGGTCAAAATTGCTGGGCGAATTAAACGACGCAAGAAATTTAACTTTGAGAACGTCTCACATCGGTCGCGAGCTGTCGGTGAAGAAAAGTTTCATTGAATGGCTGTTAAGTCAGCGTGGTCAAAAAATCAACGGATACAGTCGGGCAATTTATTCGGGTTTGACGACGCTCGAGCTTTCAAGACTGATCTCTAAGTTGATCTTGACCCACAAAGACCTGTCGGGTCGTTATCACGTTTCATCACAACCGATTAGTAAACTTGAAATTATCAATAAATTGAACGAACTTCTAGATCTGCGCGCAACCGTGATACCAGATTCGTCAGTGATCATTAATCGAAGTTTAAATTCGTTAAGTTTCCAACAAACTACAGGCATCACCACACCATCATGGGACACGATGTTGGCCGACTTCTGCAAGGATCAAAAAAACTATGAGTAAGAAAAAAGTGTTGACGCTTGTCGGCACGCGACCAGAATTGATCAAACTCAGTCGAGTGATTCCATTATTAGACAAATACACCGAGCACATTTTCGTGCATACGGGGCAAAATTACTCCGAACAGTTGAACGCGGTGTTTTTCGAGCAGATGAAGATTCGATTGCCTGACATCGTGTTGAGCGTGGCAAGTGAAACGGCGATGAAATCAGTTGCTCAAATACTTGAGCAGGTTGACGCAGTTTTAGAGCGGGTAAAACCAGATGCGTTGTTGGTTTTAGGTGATACAAACAGTGCACTTGCGGTGATTGCGGCAAAACGTCGCGCAATACCCATTTTTCATCTAGAAGCCGGCAACCGTGCGTTCGATGATCGAACCCCTGAAGAAGTTAATCGTCGTATCGTTGACCATACCAGTGATGTAAATATCACATATTCGCAGAACGCCAAACAAAACCTCTTGGCTGAAGGTCTGCCAATCGACAGGGTTTTTTGCGTCGGTTCGCCAATGAAAGAAATTTTCGATCATTACGGTGCCCAAATTGACGGCTCAGAAATCTTGAGAAAACTCGAGTTATCGCCGAAAAAATACTTTGTGGTCAGCCTGCATCGTGAAGAAAATGTTGATGATCCTGCGAAATTATCTCAATTGCTCTCGGCGGTCGACGCGGTTGCGCAACGATTTGATCTTCCGGCGATCTTTTCGACACATCCTCGAACCCGAGAAAAATTGAATTTGAGTTCAAGCAATCGAACATCACGCATTCGATTCATCGACGCAGTTGGCTTTTTTGACTACGTGAAGTTGCAACGATCAGCGATTTGCGTTATTTCAGATAGTGGCACCCTGACCGAAGAGGCGTCTTTGCTCGGGTTTCCCGCTGTCACACTGCGAGAATCACATGAAAGACCCGAGGGTACCGATGTCGGAACGTTGCTGTTGTCAAGCAAAGACTCGCAGAGTTTGATTTCAGCAGTCGAGATTGCATGTGGTCAGTTTGAGAACAATGGCAGTCATCTGCCAGTTGCAGATTATTTGGTCCCTGATTTCTCGTGGCGTGTTTTGAAGATTGTTGCGAGTTACATCGATTATGTGAATCAGCGCGTTTGGTTCAAGCAATAATTGATGCGTTTTCTATTCGTACATGAAGTTAATTGGCTTGAAAAAGTAACTTACGAAATCCATGACATTCCCGAGCTGTTGTCTATTGCAGGGCATGAAGTCACGTTCATAGATTTTCCCGAGTTCGCAAAGGGTGATATCCGCAATCGGCGTTTTAGTTTTAAAACATCGCAAGCCCGATCGCAGTCACGCGCTCACGCTGGCGCGACGGTAGATGTACTCACCCCAGGAGGAGTGATCCCTGGAAGCCTCAGCCGATTTTTGGCAAGTATTACTTTTATACCTCTTTTCTTACGCACAGTGAAACAACGAAAAATTGATGTTGTCGTACTTTACGGAGTGCCGACAAACGGCTGGCAGACAGTTTTATTGTCGAAAATTTTGCGATTGCCCGTTATCTTTCGAGCCATAGACATCGCCCATCTTTTGCGTGAAACCAAATTCAAATTTTTGGTCAAAATTGCTGAAAAATATATCTATAAAAATGTCGCCCACATTTCGGCTCACAATAATGCTCTAAAAAAATATTGCGTGTCAATGGGTGCCGTAGAGGAGAAAATATCGATTGATTTTCCGAGGTTTGATTTTGAACGTTTTAAACCGATGCCAAGAGATCAAGCATTGGCGTTGTCGCTTGGCATTCAAGCAAATCAAAAAGTCGTGTTTTTCCGTGGCACCCTGTATCGATTCGCAGGTTTAGAGAGATTCATTGAATTGTTCGCCAAATATCTGCAGAAAAACCAAGAGGTTTGCCTGTTGATTGTCGGTAGCGGCGAGGCCGAGATGTCAATACGTGAGACGATTTCGAATTTTGGTCTTGAGAAGAAAGTATTTTTGACGCCGTTTGTCAGTTATGAAGACTTGGTGCGCCATATTTGCCTGGCTGATGTATCAATTAATTCTTTTGTTCCGTCACTTGTGACACACTGCGTGTTACCTGGTCGCGTATTGCAATCGTTGGCGTGCGGTATCCCAGTGGTTTCGACACCATTACAAGGAATGATGAGCTATTCGCAGGGCACCGAAACGGTGATTTATCGCGAACTTGATGAGACATTTGTTGCCGCTGTAATTGATTTGCTTGACGATGAAAATAGAAACCAAAGACTCGGGTCAGCGGGTAGAGAACTCGTGATCTCAAAGGGAACATGGCAAGAGTTTGTTCGCGATTTTTCGCACCTTGCTGAAAGTCTTGTCAAAACAGGATGACGAAAATTCTTATTGTCGCGATGGCTGACAGTGTGCATACGGCCCGCTGGCTAGAGCAATTCGAGGACAGTGACTATGAATTTGTCTTGTTTCCGTCTTCACCGCATCGAAGAATTCATCCGAAAATTGTCCGCTTGTTAAGCAAAGCAAGCAAAATGGATATTTCTATTCCACGTGGTTTAAGGAATACAGGGTTGCTCCTGGCGGCTATTGACAAATTGATGGCTAATCGAGTGCGAGGCATTTGGCTAAGACGAATTGTTCGAAACTTCGAGCCGAATATTTTGCATGCTGTCGAGACTCAGGGTGCTGGCTATATCGCCTCAGTTGCATTAACCAAAATCGTTGTAAAACCATTCGTGATATTGACGCTTTGGGGCTCTGACTTGTTTTGGTTTAGAAACTTCAAGCGCCATCGGGCTCTTATTTGCAGATGTTTGAAACTTGTAGATCGTTTGTCAATGGAGTGCGAACGAGACATCGAGATAGCCCGTGAACTTGGATATTCCGGTGATGTTTTCCCACCTTTTCCGGTCACGGGTGGCTACGAGATCGCCTCAATTCAAAACAACGCAAAAAAAGTTACGAGCACCAGAAAAATTATTCTTGTCAAAGGGCACACGAGGTTTGTTGGTCGCGGAATCAAAGCGTTAGACGCAATTACAGAACTTGTCGATCAACTAGATGGTTACGAAATAGTTGTCTACTCGGCAGATCCAAAAGCAAAACGCTTTGCCCGAAAGTTAGCTCAAAGTAGTGGGCTTTTGGTCAATGCATATGGACGTGGCGAAATCGCCCACCATGAGTTGCTTAAAATCTTTGAAAACGCACGAATCTACATCGGTATCTCGCTATCAGATGGCATAAGTGTCTCATTGCAAGAAGCGATTGTTGGTGGGGCGTTTCCAATACAAACAGATACATCTTGTGCCAACGAGTGGATTATTGATGGCAAGAGTGGGTTTATCGTCGAACCCGACGACCACCTGGGTCTTGTGATAGCAATTCAAACTGCGATTGAGAATGATGAACTGGTTGATACTGCCGCGCGAATCAACTTTGAAGTTGCGCTGAATCGGCTTGATAGGTCGGTAGTTTTGTCAATCTCGAAGAAGTTTTACGACTTAGATAATGAAAACTTGATTACAAATCAGGGGTAGATTTAAGTCGTGTCAAATCGCGCGATTTTTGCAATCGAAGTAGCGATAGTCGCTTTGGCTTTCGCTGTTCACGTCGCAAGACTCTCAAAGAAGCGATTGTTGAGTTTTAAATACACAATTGGTTGGATGTCGGTCTGTCTTTTTGGCATCTTTGCGTCGCCTTTGGTTTTTTTGATAACACCACTTGCAAAGTGGCTGCGTCTGACACCGACTGCTTTATTGATTGCAATGTCTACTATTTCGGTAGCGGTAATTTTGATTCAACTCTCGGTCAGCATCTCGGGCAACCAACGTAAAATGGAGACTCTTGTGAGAGAGAACGCCCTGCTTCGCGAATCGCTCGGTATATCGATGAAAGACAAGCAATCTGACCACTCTAAATAGTCAGAATGTCTTGGTTGTGATTCCTGCGCTAAACGAGCAGGAAACTATTTCTAAGGTTGTGCAAGACGTCAGTTCGTTGGGATTCAATGTTTTGGTGGTGGATGATGGTTCTTCTGATCTCACCGCAAATCGGGCTAGGTCGTCCGGGGCACAAATTCTTGAACTGTCGATGAATTTGGGTGTTGGTGGTGCTCTGCAAAGTGGCTTTAGTTATGCGGTTCACCACAACTTTGAGGCGGTTGTTCAGATCGACGCTGATGGTCAGCACCCCGCCAATGAAATTTTTAATCTGATCGATCGTGCAAACGCGACCGACGCCGATGTTGTCTTGGGCAGTCGATTTTTGATGGATACTTTTGAGATGAAAGTGTCACGAACGAGAAAATTTGCCATGTGGATTCTTAAACTGGTGGCATCTCGTGCATGTAAAACCCGTATAAGCGACTCTTCGTCGGGCTTTCGGCTTATCCGCATGCCGCTGCTCGGTCATTTTTCTAAGTTATTTCCGAGCCACTATCTAGGCGATACTTTCGAAGCACTCGTTATTTGCGGTCGAAGAAACTACAAAGTCGTAGAAATCCCGGCGTCGTTTTCTGATCGCAAACACGGTCAATCATCAGCCTCAAGCAAGGTAGCGGTTTTGCTGATTTTCCGTGCCCTTTTCGTGACGACATTTGGGCTTCATTTTCAACTTCCTGAAAAGGTCGCGAGCAGGGCAGACTAGAAGAACCACTTCAGCAACAGGAGAACAAAATGAAAACAGCAGTGATCGTCGACGCAGTGAGAACACCGTGCGGCAAGCGAAATGGACGGCTGAAAGATTGGCACCCAGTTGATTTGTCGGCCCATAGTTTGAAGGCGCTTGTCGAGCGCACCGGAATTGATCCAGCTGTAATCGACGACGTCGTAATGGGCTGTGTCATGCAAGTCGGCGAGCAGAGTCTGAATGTTGCAAGAAATGCGGTACTCGCAGCCGGTTGGCCCGAGAGCGTGCCGGGCACGACAGTCGACCGTCAATGTGGCTCAAGTCAGCAGGCCGCACACTTTGCGGCTCAAGGTGTCATGGCTGGGGCATACGACGTTGTTGTTGCCGCTGGTGTTGAAGTGATGACCCGCGTGCCGATGGGCTCTTCAATCGCCGAGGGTAAACACGGCTTTCCATTTGGTCAAACAGTTCAGGCGCGATACGCAGCCGACGGTGGCTTGGTTAATCAAGGCATCTCAGCTGAATTGATCGCAGAGAAGTGGAAGATCAGTCGCGAAGACATGGACCGTTATGGCGTTCGTTCACAAACATATGCCGCTCGCGCAACTGCCGAAGGTCGTTTTCAAAACGAGATCATCCCAACACTCGACTCTGAGGGCAAAGTTATGACGACCGACGAAGGCATTCGCGAGTCAACGCTCGAAAAACTTGCAACCCTCAAGCCGGCGTATCGCCCGCTAGAAGACGGGGGCAAAGTCACCGCCGGAAACTCATCGCAAATTACCGACGGCGCTACCGCGGTTCTGATTATGTCCGAAGAGCGAGCCAAACAACTTGGCTTGACGCCGCGTGCCCGTTTCGTGAATTTTGCACTTGCAGCCGAAAACCCGCGCTATATGTTGACTGCACCGATTCCGGCAACGAAAAAAGTTCTTGAACGAGCGGGACTGAAAATCAGCGACATTGATCTGGTCGAAATTAACGAGGCATTCGCCTCTGTCGTTTTGGCGTGGGAGAAAGAAATACATCCCGATATGGAAAAAGTAAATGTCAACGGTGGCGCAATCGCGCTCGGTCATCCCCTTGGGGCCTCGGGCACCCGATTGATGACGACATTGTTGAACGAACTCGAGCGAACTGGTGGTCGCTATGGTTTGCAGACAATGTGCGAAGGTGGCGGTCTTGCAAACGCCACGATTATCGAACGCCTCGGCTAGTTAATTCACACCCGATATGTGGGGATCAATAATTTGGTTCGGCTTAGGCCTCGCGTTGCTCTATTTCATTTGGAAGATCGGTCTCGGAATGTTGCGCGGAATGACTTCAACGCTTCCGCCGCCACCCCCGGCAGGCGAAATGCGTCGGATCAATGTTCGTTATCGCTGCTCGAGTTGTGGCACTGAATTACGAATGACGATGGCACCCGATCAGAACCCACCACCACCCAAACATTGCTTAGAAGATATGGATTTAATTGCGCCGATCGACTGAAAGTCGTCAGTGAAATTTAGTTGCGGTATATAAACCGCCAAGCACCGAAAGCAAACCAGAAAACAGATACCAGTTGTTGCGTCCGCCCGGCACGAAACCAAGGTAGTAAAGCAAAATCACCAACGCACCGAGACCCAACAATGAGAACATCAACACAGGCACCCACGGTGCGCTGACCCGCTGCTCACGCAAAGTTGGTGGTGTGTAGCGCGATGAAGCGTCAGCGATATTTTGACCATGCATTGAGTGGGTGTCAGAAGTATCGAGACGATGCGTCTCATGAACACGCCCAGGCTTTGTGCCTTTTGGGGTTGTCCGACCGCCGGTGCGACGCTTTTGGCTTGCCATAACTTCATTAAGTGTAGGGGGATAATTTGCTTTGTAATTGGTCGAATATCAGGCAGGCTGAAGACAATGAATAGCAGCGCACCTCGCATTTTGGTGATCGACAACTACGACAGTTTTGTCTACAACCTCGTGCAATATTTGGGCGAACATGGGGCTTGTCCGATCGTCGTGCGCAACGATCAGATTTCTGTTGAAGAAGCATTGGGTCTAAAGCCCGACGGGGTTCTGCTCTCGCCCGGACCAGGCCAACCTCAAGACGCCGGAATTTTGTGCGAAGCCATCTGTGCGTTTGCAGGTGTCGCACCAATTTTTGGAGTTTGTTTGGGTCATCAGGCGATCGGCCATGTTTTTGGTGCAAAAATTGTTCGCGCACCCGAACTTCAACATGGTAAAACTTCCGAAATAAATCACACTGGTGAAGGTGTGTTCAATGAAATTAGTTCGCCGATTCAGGCGACTCGTTATCACTCACTTGTTATTGAGCCAACTTCGTTGCCAAATATGTTGCGCGTAACCGCGTCATCTAAAGACGGAGCGATCATGGGTGTGCGTCATTGCGATCAAGAAATTGAAGGCGTTCAATTTCATCCTGAAAGCGTGCTTACCGATCACGGACACAAAATGATCGAAAATTTTTTGGTGCGCTGTAGAAAATAATTTTAAGGCGTTGCGACCGCGCGACCGACGGTAAGTCGAATAATAAAGCCAGGGCTTACGAGCGTTCCCGCATCTGTGCCTTGAGAAATTACCTTGCCATTGTTGGCATCATTTGTTGGCACATCTTGGTATTTGACATCTGGTGTTAAGCCGGCCGCAGATAGAAGCGAACGCGCTTCTGACTCTGACTGGCCTTCAACTTGTGGTACGGCAACTTTGTTGCTGCCCGAAGAAACAAAAACCGTAATCGCCGAACCCGCAGGACTCTGTGCACCTATAGCGGGCTCGGTGCGAACAACTCGTCCTTGCTCGATGGTCGGGCTGGCCTCATTGACCAATGTGACCACAAAGTTATAGGGCGAAGTTTGCAACAACTGTTGTGCCGCGGTTGCTATTTGACCTTGCACGTTTGGCACGGTTGTTTGACCAAGACCACCCGAGACGATCACGTCGATCACCGAGCCAGACCGCACTTGAGTATCTACTTTGGGCTCTTGCGACATGATCTGATTTTCGGGCACTTTCGGGTCATTGACGACCTCTTTGATCGAAAGTTTGAGTCCGAGCGGCGCCAAAAGCGCAGTTGCTTCTTTTACAGTCAAGCCGCGCACCAGAGGCACAGCAACTGGCGTGCTCGCAGGGTTATATGTGATCGTGATTTGGTCACCTGAGCGTGCAAGCACGCTCGGTGGTGGATCTTGTGAGTAGACAATGTCATTGCCCACGCCCTCTTTTGTCGCCGCATAAGGAATCGGCGTGAAACCCGATGCGAGCAATTGTTCGCTGGCTTGTTTGACCGTGAGATTTCGTACATCGGGCACTGTGATCGATGCATTAGCCGAATTGCGGGTGAGTGTTTGATATAAAAAGAGCCCACCAGCGAGTAAAACAATCGCAGCCAAGAGCGCACCGAAGACGAACACTGCCGTGCGTTGGGGTGTTTTGTCGTCGTATGGCGGATAGTTGGTTGCGACCGACGCATTCGTCGGAGTTTTCGGCAAAAGTTCAGTCGCGGCGTCTTGCGGGCTAATTACCGTTGTGGCGTTTATATCTGTTTGTGGAAGCACTCTCGTCGATCGTTCATTCTCCGATCGATCTGTCATCGCTAAAACCGGCATGCCCTCAACGAATCGACGTAAATCATCGCGCACTTGTTCGGCGCTCGCGTAGCGGTCATCGGGCAACTTCTCCATGCATTTGGCGACGATCGCAGCGACCTCGGTCGGCACCGCGGGCATGCGCTGATCGAGCGGCATGGCATATTCATGTACTTGTTTATAGGCAATTGCGACGGCGTTTTCGCCTGTGAACGGCGCAACACCACTGAGCATTTCATACATCACGACACCTAGTGAATAAAGATCGCTGCGTTGGTCAGTCGGGGCCCCTTGGGCTTGCTCGGGTGAAAAATAAGTTGCGGTGCCCATAACCGCACCTGTTTGTGTGAGCCCTTGCTCGACACCGGCACCGAGTGCACGCGCGATGCCAAAGTCTGCGACTTTAATTTGGCCTGTCGTACTGACGAGAATATTGCCGGGTTTTATATCTCGGTGAATCACACCATTTTGATGCGCAGATATCAAAGCAGCGGCGACTTCGCTCATTACATCGCAGACTTGCATCGGTGTCAGGGTGCCACTCTGTTTCAGGATGTCGGCGAGCGTGCGCCCATTGACATATTCCATGGCGATGTAATAGGTGTTGTTGACCTTGCCCCAGTCATAAACACCCACAATGTTGGGATGATTTAGGTTCGCGGCAGCCTGGGCCTCGCGTCGAAATCTCTCGACAAACGCCGGGTCGGTAGCAAATTCGGGAAATAAGACTTTGATTGCAACAGGGCGATCCAACAAGATGTCGCGGGCCTGAAAAATTTCGGCCATACCACCACGACCAATGCGTTTGCCGATCTCATATCGATCGTTGACAATCGCCCTGTTGTTTTCGCTCATGGTTTGGCCTGCTCAACGACATCGCGAATTTGGTTGACGTAATCTTGGGCATCTGCCGACGACGAAAACGACGGTCGAGCAAGAATCTCTTTTGCCAAGCCTGGGCTCAAGTCATTTCGAGTCAATGTGCTGTCGGCCTCGACAGTAGGACCGACCCACAAAAAGTCTTTTCCGCGGTAGATCAAAACTCGTGCATCTGGCTTTGCGTTTTCATACTTTACGAAATAGCCGCTGCGCAAATATGAACTCAATAATGCGATTGCCGATACGAAAATTGCGGCACCGACGATGCCCAGCACAAGTTTTTTGACCGTCGATTTCTTGGTTGAAGCGACTCGCGTCGGTGATGAGCTTGCCTCTATCAAGTTGTTGCCATCTGACTTGACATCGACGACGATCACCGTGATGTTGTCACGCCCGCCGTTGGCGTTGGCGATTGCGACCAATTCTTCGGCAACTTTTTGCGGTTCAATCTGCTGTTTAACACACTTTTCGATCGCCTCGTCGGTGACTTCATCGACCAAACCGTCACTGCACAAGATGTATCGATCACCGTTTATCAACGGCAGAGTCCATGTGTCGACAGCGACGCTTGGCTCTATTCCAAGTGCTCGCGTGACAATGTTGCGCCGTGCGTGCGTGCGTGCCTCTTCACGAGTAATCAGGCCCTCACTCACAAGATCTTGCACATAAGAATGATCGACGCTTACTTGGCGAAATTCATCATTGCGCAACAGGTAAGTTCGCGAATCACCGATGTTCGCAACCGCCACAGATACATCTTTTGAACTGTTGCTTGGCGTAAGTGCCAATACCGCAAGCGTGGTGCCCATACCACGCTGATCGGTTTGGTTCGCAGATGCCTGAAAAATTGCAAGATTTATCTGCTCGATGATTTTTGCGAGCTGGTTGGCATCCGCGATGCCCTCATTTTGCGCTTCACTCAACATTTTGATCGCCATCGCGCTGGCCACCTCGCCTGCATTGTGGCCGCCCATGCCGTCGGCAACTACGAAAATCTTTTCTTGTGCAAGAAACGAGTCTTCATTTTGAACTCGCAAACTACCCGTGTCGCTTGATGCACCCCATTTAACCAGCATTAATCAAGCCAACTTTTGACAGGGTCGAGATTCATGAGATCTCGAACTTCGCACCTGATGTGCCGAAACTTATTTCGTCGCCATTGACGAGCAATTGCTCGTCAGAAATTTTGGTGCCGTTAATTTTTGTGCCGTTGGTACTACCTAAATCCAATATCTTCCAACCATCTGAAGTTCGTCGCATTTGGGCGTGCTCACGGCTGACATTGCTGTCGTTGAACACGATTCGACACGAAGCTTGACGGCCAATTTTGAGCGAGTCTCCATCGAGCACAATTTGTTCACCGGTCTTCAAGATCAATTTTGCTTCGACCATAGGTGCAACGGTGATCACTGGCATAACCATCGTGGGTTTTGGATCAATTTGCTTGGTGTTGAGATTCTTTTCTGGCGAGGGTTCGCTCGCGATCTCGAAGGCACCTGACTTGACGGCGTCATCCACCATGAGGGTCACCGAAAATGGCTCGCTGTGTGTCAAGTCGTTTTGTTCGGCAAATTGGGTCGCCGCTTCAGCCAACTCGCGCAACAAATGTTTTTCGATGTCGGCGAAGGCGGCATAATCTTCGGCGTTTAATTTCACCACGAAATTAGGGTTTATTGGGCTCGTTTTATCCATTGAATCAATCAGACCCAAGAGTTCGCGACCAAGGTTGATTGGCCTGATTGCAGAGCCGTATGCACGCGCAAACATGCATCAATTCTACGCCCCACATCTATGCATAACTGTTAGCGTCAGTAGTCCATTCGGGCGAGTGGCGAAATG
>RFTA01000060.1 GCA_009923685.1 Actinomycetota bacterium | reverse complement strand
GCCGACATCGCCGACTATTTCTTGTTCAAGTGGCCATGCTGACCCCAATTGAATCTTGACTTCTTCTGCTGTGTTGACGCCGACATCAAGATCAAAATCGCGCTTGAACATCGCAATAATCACTTCGTTGAGTTCATCGCCGCCAACTCGCACCGAGTTTGCCGTCACGATGCCACCTAAAGAAATAACCGCGACTTCTGTCGTGCCGCCACCGATGTCGACGATCAAGTTGGCGCTCGGCTCATGCACGGGCAGACCTGCGCCGATTGCGGCAGCCATGGCTTCTTCGATGATGTAGACAGGTCGGCGCGCACCGGCAAACTCGGCGGCGTCTTGCACAGCGCGTCGCTCGACGCCTGTCACCTCGGATGGCACTGCGACAATAACTCGAGGCTTGCTCCAACGGCTTGTTGAAATTCGCTGTAGAAATTGTTTCAACATCTGTTCGCAAACGTCAAAGTCGGCGATCACACCATCTTTAAGCGGACGAACCAACCGAATGTTTCTAGGTGCGCGACCCCACATTCGCTTTGCCTCGTGGCCAACAGCAACAACCTGACCACTTCGAGTATCAACGGCGACCATCGACGGCTCATTTAAAACGAGACCTTGACCTTTGACATAGACGAGCGTGTTCGCGGTGCCGAGGTCGACCGCGACATCGCGACTCATCAAGAGAGGATTACCTCCCGCCATTTTTACGAATTCTTCTTCGCGAGACCTGGGAAGAAAATTTCAAGTTCGCGACTAGCCGACGCAGCAGAGTCACTGCCGTGCACCAGATTTTCAGTAAATATCGTGCCTAAGTCGCCACGTATTGTGCCGGGTGCGGCTGCCCGCGGATTTGTCGCACCCATCATTGCTCGGACGATCTCCCATGTATCTTCTGGGCCCTCTAAAGCCAGTGCGACGACTGGTCCACGCGACATAAACGCCACCAGTTCAGCGTAAAAGCCCTTGCCCTGGTGTTCTTCGTAGTGGCGGGCCAAAGTTGCGGTGTCAAGGAGACGCAGTTGCATTGCAACTATTTTCAATCCTTTTGCCTCGAATCGTCCAAGAATTTCTCCGACGAGACTTCGTTCAACGGCATCTGGCTTAAGCAATACAAGTGTGCGATTTGACATGCCTTCAGGCTAAAGGTTTATCGCCCTCGTTGCAACTCTTGCCATTTCGTCTGCCGGCAAGCCTCGCGGTGTTGGCGGCATACATGTGATGACTACATCGAACTCGTTGGCTCTAAAACCGATCAATAGGTCTTCGGGATTGCGACTTCTAAGTGCGCCTGTCACCAAAATCTTTCGGCCCTGGGTGTTGAAGTCTTCAAAAAAAACGGTCGCACAAACTTGTGCGCCTGCCGGGTTGTGTGCACCGTCGATTATGGCCAGAGGTCGATGTCCGAGAACTTCGAAGCGACCAGGCATTGCGACTGTCGACATGCCCTCGTCAAGAATCTCTCGATTTATCACATCACCAAAAAATTCTTCGACGGCGCATATCGCCAGAGATGCATTATCACCTTGGTGCTGACCATGCAGAGGCACGATCACGTCTTCGTATTTCGAGCGCGAGGTACGAACCGAAATCATTCTTCCTCCGATCGCCAGAAAATTGTCTTCACAAGCGAAATCTTCATCGCGAATCAATTGACTTCGTGCTTCTTCTGATAAAAAAATCTCGCGCAACAGTTCATCGGTCTCGCCCAGCACGAGTGCGCTCGACGGTTTGATTATGCCCGCCTTCTCACGTGCGATGTGCTCGACGGTTGGTCCTGCATACTCCATGTGGTCAAGAGCGATGTTTGTAATCACAGCAACGTCAGAATTGATTACATTTGTCGCATCCCAGCGACCGAGCATGCCGACTTCGACGACTGCGACATCAACTGCCGAGTCTGCGAACCACCTGAACATCGCCGCAGTCATGATTTCAAAAAAACTCGGCCGAATGGCGAGCAGAATTTCGAGGTCGGCAATGGCGCCAATTTGTCGACCGAATTCGTCGTCGTCGATCGGTTCGCCGTTAATACAGATGCGGTCGTTGATTCGATTGATGTGCGGGCTCGAATACGTGCCGACACGAAGACCATGGGCCATCAATAATCGGGTGGTTATCTGCGCAGTCGACCCCTTGCCGTTGGTGCCAGTGATGTGAATACTGCGATACGAATGTTGCGGGTTGCCGATCGCGTCGAGCAACGTTTCGATGTTCGAAGTTGATGGTGAATCAACGCGACCCGTGCGCTCGTAACTCGAATGCTCGTCGAGATAACGCAGGGCGTCGGCGTATTGCACGACTGTTTGTTTCGTTTACGAAGCAGCGCGACGCTGACGGGTGACACGAGTGCTTCGGTTGACCAATGTCGGTGGCGATACTTTGTTTACCGCGTTCAGATCAATCACGACTTTGGCAACATCTTTGCGACCCGGCAGGTCATACATGGTCTCGAGCAACACCTCTTCGAGAATCGCCCTCAAACCGCGCGCACCAGTGCCACGCACAAGGGCTTGGTCGGCCACGGCCTCGAGAGCTTCGGTAGTGAACTCGAGTTCAACGTCTTCAAATTCGAAGAACTTCTGGTACTGCTTGAGTAGCGCGTTCTTTGGCTCGGTCAGAATCTTAATCAACGCCCCTCGGTCGAGACTGTGCACCGCACCGATCATTGGTAGACGACCAACGAACTCTGGAATCATGCCGAACTTCAACAAATCTTCTGGCAACACTTGGGCAAAGAGCTCGCCGGGGTCTTTTTCTGATTTTGATTTGACCTGCGCGTGAAAGCCGACACCTTTTTGGCCAATTCTTGATGCGATGATTTGGTCAAGACCAGCGAACGCCCCACCGCAGATGAACAACACGTTCGTGGTGTCAATTTGAATAAATTCTTGGTGCGGATGTTTGCGTCCGCCTTGTGGTGGAACCGATGCAACAGTGCCCTCAAGAATTTTTAGCAACGCTTGCTGCACGCCTTCACCAGAAACGTCACGGGTGATCGAGGGGTTTTCGCTCTTGCGCGCGACTTTGTCGATTTCATCTATATAGACAATGCCTGACTCGGCTTTTTTGACATCAAAGTCGGCTGCTTGCAAAAGCTTCAGCAGAATATTTTCAACATCTTCGCCGACATACCCTGCCTCGGTCAATGCCGTCGCGTCGGCGATGGCAAACGGAACATTGAGCAACCTGGCAAGAGTTTGTGCCATGTGCGTCTTGCCACAACCAGTCGGACCCAACAACATGATGTTGCTCTTCGAAAGTTCGATGTCGTCGCGACGAGTCGAAGTATTTTGCTTGTATTCAATTCGGCGATAATGATTGAAAACCGCAACCGACAAGACTTTTTTTGCCGTGTCTTGGCCGACGACATAGTCGTCCAAGAATGCACGAATCTCGCGTGGGTTAGGGAGTTTTTCGAGACTTGCACTCGTCTCTTCGGTGTTTTCTTCGTCGATTATTTCGTTGCAAAGATCGATGCACTCGTTGCAGACGTAAACACCCGGGCCAGCGATTAATTTCTTGACCTGCTTTTGCGACTTGCCGCAAAACGAACACTTGACAAGCTCTGCAGAATCTCCAAACTTAGCCATTAGTGCCTCGCTTTGATGCTCAACGGATTGGCCCTGAACGATCGGCGAATTCTCGAGTCGAAATAACTTCGTCGATGATGCCATATTCTTTGGCGGCCGAGGCCTCCATAACGAAGTCGCGATCGGTGTCTTTGTGAATTCGATCGATCGGCTGACCAGTATGACGGGCGATAATTTCTTCCAAGATTTCGCGCATTCGCAAAATTTCGCGTGCGGCGAGTTCGAGGTCGGTCACCTGCGAATATCCAACTTGCGCGTATGGCTGGTGCAACAACACGCGCGAATGTGGCAACGCAAGTCGCTTGCCTTTCGTACCGGCCGCAAGCAACACTGCCGCCGCCGAAGCCGCCTGACCGAGACAGATCGTCGCGATGTCGTTCTTGATGAATTGCATCGTGTCATAAATGGCGAACAAGGCCGAGATGTCACCACCGGGGCTGTTGATGTAAATGTTGATGTCCTTGTCTGGGTTTTCGCTTTCAAGGTGAATCAACTGTGCGCAAACCAAGTTGGC
>RFTA01000059.1 GCA_009923685.1 Actinomycetota bacterium | reverse complement strand
CTGAGCTATAGCCCCGAATTAAAACGAGGACTTGCAAGGCTACTGCTCAGTTTCGTCACCCTCAACCGCAATAATTCGCACTTCTTCTTCGAGCACCGTAACGCGCACCCCGCCCACCAAATCGGTGATCAAGTTAAAGATTGTCGCCAACAACACCCACAGACCCGTTCCAAGAATCACACCAAGAAGTCCGAGTATCCAAAGATTGCCAAACAGCTCAGAGCCATCAAACCTGAATGTCTCCCACCCAAATGACTCCATGAAGTTTTCAACATTGTCGAGAGTGCCGGTTGATTGAGCAACGTTCCACAACAACACCAGCGAAATTAGCGCGACAAAATAGCAAACCAAATGAAAGACCAAACCGACTTTGAATACCGTCCACGGGTCGATGTCGCGAATTACGCGCGAAACTCGCCTAACACGCGGCTTGGCTGCATGTGCTTTCGACTTTTTACTCACCTTTGCAGTGTAGGCAGATCTAAACCACCAACCGACATGGCAATTGCTCGACGCTCAACCCGATCAACTCTGACGGTGGTTACGCATTGATCGGTGTCAATAAGCACCTCGACAAGTTCGGCGAAATTTTGCTCGACGATTTTTTTTAAGACATCTTGCACAACGTCATTTTCAACCAACACACAACCAAGTGCCGACGCATCTGCGGCGAACTGGCTTTGTTGTGCAGCGAGCAATCTGTTGCTCGTATGTACGAGCGAAAAGAGAGATAAGCCCATCAACAGCATCGTGATCAGCACGAAGAAACTTGCCGACCCGTGATCGTGACTTGAAATATTTTCGCGAATAAAAATTATTCTTCGTCGCTGGCCAAGATCGGCGCAACCGACGCCACTACTTGACCTGCACCAAGACTCATCACGCGCACACCAGTTGCGGCTCGACCTTGGCTTGAGATTTCTTTAACTGGAGTTCGAATCGTTGTGCCTGCCGACGACACGGCAACAATTTCGTCCTCGATACCGACCATAAACGCGGCGACTACGCGACCTTTTTTGCCGGTCAATTTGATGCCGATCATGCCCATGCCACCGCGACCTTTGCGGGTGAAGTTGCTGATCTGGGTGCGCTTGCCATAACCCGACTCGGTAACGAGCAAGATCGACGCATCGTCTTTTGCGACATCAACCGAAACGACTTCGTCACCGGCGCGCAAACGCATGCCGCGCACGCCAGCCGCTGATCGACCCATTGGTCGAACTTGTTTTTCTGAGAAACGAATCGTTTGTCCGCCGCGACTGACGATGAACACGTCGTCGGTACCCCCGGTTTCGATAACACGAACAAGTTCGTCTTTTGGTCGAAGTTTGAGAGCGATCAAACCGTCACGACGCGACGAATCGTATTCGTTGAATGCGGTCTTTTTGACTTGCCCTTGACGCGAAACGAAGAACAAGTAGCGGGTGCCAGGAAATTCGCGCGTGTCAATGATTGCTTGAATTGTCTCGCCGCTCTGCAATGGCAACAAATTAACGATTGGAATGCCTTTGGCTGTTCGTTCGCGCTCGGGTATTTCGAGCGCCCGCAGTCGATAGACACGACCGCGATTCGAAAAGAACAACAAATAGGCGTGCGAAGTCGTGAAAATAACATTGCGCACAATGTCGGCATCTTTCATTTTTGCGCCGGACACACCACGGCCACCTCGCCCTTGTGACCTGAACGAATCAGCCGAGACGCTCTTGATGTATTGGGCTTGAGTCATTACGACGACGAGTTCGCGGTTGTCTACGAGGTCTTCAACGCTCATTTCGCCGACATCAGCCGTGATTTTGCACACCCGTTCGGTGGCGAATGTCTCGCGCACGGCAGAAAGCTCTTTTGAAATAACTGCTCGCAGTTTTTTGTCGTCGTTCAGAATTGCTTTCAGTTCTTTGATCTGTGCCTGAACATCTTTTTGCTCTGTTTCGAGATCGATACGCGACAAACGGGTTAACTGACGCAACTGCATGTCGAGAATGTCGATCGCTTGGCGCTCAGAAAAACCAAACTGCTTGCCCATCAAGGCCGCCTTCGCGGCGTTGCCATCTTCGCTGCCACGAATAACTTTGATCACCGCGTCGATGACATTAAGTGCCTTCAATCGACCTTCGAGAATATGGCTGCGGTCTTGGGCTTTTTTGAGGCGATAGTTGCTGCGTCGGGTAATGACGTCGATTTGATGTCGCACATAACCTTGCAACGCGTCACGAAGGTTTACCGTTCGCGGCACCCCGTCGACCAAAGCAACCATGTTCACCGGAAAACTTGTTTGTAGCGTCGTGAGTTTGAACAAGTTGTTCATCACGACGTTCGAGTTGGCGTCACGTTTGAGGGTGATGATCAAATTTGTTTCGCCACCCGACGAGTTGTCGTTGACATCGGCGATGCCGTCAAGTTCGCCGCCGTCTACAAGTTCTTGAATGCGAGCAGCGATCGCCGAACAACTCGCTTGATATGGCAACTCGGTGACCACGATGCGCATTTGCCCACGCACGCCATCTTCAATTGCAACTTTGGCGCGCATTTTGATGCTGCCTCGACCAGTTTTATACGCCTCGTTGATGCCGCTACGACCCAAAATCAAACCGCCAGTCGGAAAGTCTGGCCCTTTGACGAACTTCATCAAATCGGCAATCGACGCCTCGGGGTTGTCGATCAGGTGCAGTGTTGCGTCAACAACCTCGCCAAGATTATGCGGCGGAATGCTCGTCGCCATGCCGACAGCAATGCCCTGAGAGCCGTTGACCAGCAAATTCGGAAACCGCGCCGGCAACACCGAGGGTTCTTCGGATGTGCCGTCATAGTTTGAAATTAAATCAACGGTGTCTTCGTCAATATCGGCAAGCAACTGCATCGCCAATGGATGCAACCGCGATTCGGTATAACGACTCGCAGCCGGGCCAAAGTCAGGAGAACCGTAGTTGCCGTGAAAGTCGATCAACGGGTGGCGCAAAGAAAACGGTTGGGCCATGCGAACCAACGCGTCATAAATTGCGCCGTCACCGTGCGGGTGATATCGCGCCATCGTGTCACCGGTGACGCGGGCACACTTGACAAACGGTCGATCTGGTCTGAAACCTTGTTGATGCATGTCCCAAATAATTCGACGGTGCACCGGCTTGAGCCCATCGCGCACATCTGGCAAGGCGCGCGACATGATTACCGACATCGCATAATCGATGAACGAGCGCTCCATTTCGTCTTGTAGTTGCACGGGTTGCACGCTTTCGTTTGGTGCGAGGGGCAGTTGTGCCGAGCCAGAATTTTTTGCCGACGACGAGGCCTTTGGCGAGTTTGTTTTGCTCGTTTTCTTTGTTGGTTTTTTTGCCGCCATGGTCGTTATGTCCTATTCAATAAATTTCTAGAAATCGAGGTTGCGCACATCGCGCGCATTTTTCTGGATAAACAACTTGCGGCTCTCGACATCGTCGCCCATCAACACGCTCATTATGTTTTCGGCTTCGGCCGCCTCTTCAACGTTGACCTGCAACAAGGTGCGAGTTGCAGAATCCATCGTGGTGCTGCGCAACTCTTGCCAGTCCATTTCGCCGAGACCCTTGAGTCGTTGAAATTCTTTTTTGTGATTTGGGTTGGCCTTCAAGAACCTGTCTTTAGCCGCCTCATCTTTGAGATATGTCTTTTCTTTGCCGACTTCAGTCGAAAACAAAGGCGGTTGGGCGATGTAGATGAAACCGCTCTCGACCATTGGACGCATTTGTCGGTAGAAAAATGTCAGCAACAGAGTGCGAATGTGGCTGCCATCGACGTCGGCATCGGCCAAAATAATCACCTTGTGGTAGCGAGCCTTCTCGGCGGCGAATTCGTCGTTACCCACACCGCCACCTATCGCGGTAATAAGGGCTTGCACTTCGGTGTTCTTCAACATTTTGTCTAGTCGCGCGCGTTCGACGTTTAAGATTTTGCCGCGAATCGGCAAAATCGCCTGTGTTCGGGGATCACGTGCGTCTACGGCCGTGCCGCCAGCAGAATCGCCTTCAACGATGAACAATTCGCTTTCGGCTGGGTTGCCACTTTGACAATCTTTAAGTTTGTCGGGCATGCCCGCACCACTAAGGGCAGTCTTGCGTCGCACAGCGTTGCGAGCATTTTTTGCTGCGATACGTGCTTGTGCCGCGGCGACCGCCTTTTTGACAATTCGATTCGCCTCTGTCGGGTTCTCGAGCATCCACTCTTCGAGTTTTGTGTTCGTCTCTT
>RFTA01000058.1 GCA_009923685.1 Actinomycetota bacterium | reverse complement strand
CAAGTCGGCCACATAATCAAATAATTTTTCTGCAGAAACGGGCACTTCGACCGAAGCAACAACATCCATTTGATTTACGTCTGATCTAGGTCTTAAATACGTTGTTTCGGGGGCTAATACTCGGGGTGCTGCTGATCGTGATCCGCGTCGTGATCCGCGTCGTGCTCAGTCTCACCAAAACTGCCGAACGCTCGCGACAACAATTTTCCGCGTGCGCGCAATCGACCGTCGAGATCGCCAGTTCGATCAAACTGCGGGGTCCACGGCATTGCCTGAGTTTCTTGTGGGTCGATTGTCTCTATCTCAGCCACGACATCGATCTCGTCCATCGAGCCTTCTAAGACTTCTGATATCACTTCGCGGTGCGTCGATACATTTTCACGATTCGGTTCTGGCTCGCGAACCGGCGCAGCAACCACTCGCGTCGCAAACTCGAACAAATCTTGGATCACCGCACCCGTCGATTTTCGTTCGCGCTTTTGCTTTTTAGTCGAAGACGATCGTGGTGTCGTGCGCACTGCATGGCTTGCGGGTGCGCTAAACAGACGCTGCTTTTTTGTTCGATTGTCGATGATTTGCCAATCACGTGGCACAACCAATGAGTCGGCATGGCGTCGACACAAAATATTTACTCGCGACGGGTCGCGCGGTATCGGGGCGTCAATGCTCACGAGCAAGTTGGCTGTATCAATTACATAGGCAACTTCGCCCCGCTCGCGACATGAGGGCCGCTCACACTTCTTGGCCATGAACACAGATTAGATCAAAAGTCCGGTCGCATGATGCGCCGTCATCTTTGCGACAAAAATCAAGAGCCAGTAAATGTTGCGGCGATCTTGCTTGCCGAGTCGCCACCACGACGCAAGATGACTGCAAGAAACCACAACGCCCCGAGTGTGACTACGAACAACAACACCGCACCCACGCCCCAAAACGGCTTGATCGTGCTTCGAGTCGCACCCAACAACGCAACAGGGAATGTCGTCGAACCCGCTTCGCTCAACAGCGTCGAGATCACCGCGTTATCAAGGCATAGTGCGAACGAAAGCAACCCTCCCGCAACCATTGCTGAAGCGATCAACGGCAAAGTGATCTGACGAAATGCTCGTGCAGGCGGTGCGCCGAGGTCGCCCGCAGCCTCTTCAAGTGACTCATCGAGACCAGAAAGTCGTGCCCGCACTATCAGCGTGACCACCGCACTTGCATAAAGCGATTGCCCGACCCAAAGCTTGTTTATACCTCCGTTGAACGGACCCCAACCAGACGAAAAAATCACGCCGATCAGTGGCACATCTTTGATTCGCGGAAACCAAGTCACGAGCGCAATCGCATCCATGATTTCGGGAGTAACCAGAATCAAAAACACCGTCGCCATAAAAAACTTCGTCCACCCACCTGGTCGGCGCGCAAGGGCGACACCAGACATGCCTCCGATAATCACGGCAATGACGGTTGCGCCGAATGCCGCGATGAACGAGTTTCGAATCGCATCGCCGATGCCGGCAAAATCGAAAATTGTTCGATACCAATTCGTAATCAAACCGTTGACGATCAGTGCAACTGCGAACGCACCAGTCGTTATCCAAACTTTCACCGAGCGGGCGACATATGACTTATTTTTAAAATAACTTTGCGCCAATATCCCGATGCCAATCAGCACTGCAAAGCGAATCAACACACCCAGCATTTCGGCGCCGTCAAACAGTTCGCCCCACCACTTCACACTCGTGCGGCCCGACCAAATTGTGAACGAACTGCCCGCATTAAACGAGTGCAGAATCACCAGCAGTATCGGCACGAACAAGAACACCAACACGAGCACTGTCCAGACACCCAGAAGTTTGCTCAGCAATTCACGCTTTACGCGAGTTTGAATTTTTTCGCTGCGAAATTTATTCTCTTCGCGCTCGTGCATCTTGCGTCGCACAAGCTGCACCAATGGTGAAGCCAAAATCGCGACTCGTGGAAATACCCAAAAGATTGCAGCCCCAACTATCAACGTCAACAGCACGGCGCCGATCATCAATATCGCCATTGCCGAACCAAGGGGCCAATTCTGCGCGCCACTAAATTGTGATGCGATCATCGCCCCGATCATGTTGCCTTTCGCCCCACCCAGCACCGTCGCCGTCACATAGTCTCCGCACATCGGAATGAACGTCAGCAACACGCCGGCGATTATCCCCGGCCCAGCAAGTGGCATCGTCACGCCAAAAAATGTCGCGAGTCGACCCGCACCGAGGTCTTTGCTCGCCTCGCGCATACGCACATCGATGCGGTCTAGCGCGACGAACAAAGGCAAAATCATGAAGCCGAGATAGTTGTAGACGATTGCAATCTGCACGGCGGTGGCTGTCTCAAGCACTTGAATGCCGTCACTACCAATGAAACCCAAATCGATCAGCCATTTTGAAAGCGTGCCATTTGGCGCAAGCGGAATTCGCCATGCAACGGTTCGAATCAAAAAACTCGTGAAACTCGGCACTACAACTGCTGCCAGAATTATCGCCTTCCATTTTTCGGCAACTTTGAACGCGGCAAAATAGGCAACGGGCAAGCCGATGACGACGCACATGATCGTCGCCACGATGCTGATTCGCAAAGTTGCCCTGAAAGTCTTGAAAAACGTTTCGTCAAAAACCGCCGAATAACTATTGGTCGACAGTTTGCTTAAATCAACCGGCAATAGTTTCGTCGTGTCTTTGGCGCCGAACGAATACAGAACGATGAACGCGATCGGAAGCGCAAAAAAAACCAGATACCAAATGATCGCCGGAACGGCGAGCAAGAACTTTGGCGCTCGACTTTTATTTCTTAATTTTGCGGCGACCGATACGGTCACTAAAAATCAGCCTCCGGCCTTCGCCTTTGACTTATTGAGGATGTCGATCAGGCGATCAAGGGCTGGTGTTATCACCTGCGTTTGCATCGTTGCGACTTGATCATCACCGAAGAAAATCATGTCGCCCTTGACCAAATCTGGTGCAACTTCAGTGATCAGAGTCGACATGTTTTTCATGCCGGTGTGATAACCGTGATATTGCAGGTCTTTGATCGACACTTCTGGAATCAAGTCCCAGTTGATCCATGCATGTGCCGCCTCGGCATTTGGTGCCCCTGCCGCGACGCAATAATTGTCCATCCAAAGTTCGGTGTTTGGTGCACCCAAAACCCATTTCCAATCTTCTGGATTACCACCGGCTTCTTCGATCCGCGTATACGCCTGGCGAGCGTCACCGTTCCAAGCCATGGCGATTGAATAAGCACCTTCGGCAAGTTTCGTCGACGGGTAACTATCGAATGCCTTGATGTGCTGGGCGAACTCTTCTACCAAGAATTTTTCGCACGCGTCAAGATCTTCTGGCTTCTCGGTGTTCCAGTTGATGCCGTTTGCCCAGAACCACATGCCTGCGTAGTTCGGCGCGGCATCGATCACTGCGCAGTTTCCGCTAGCTTCGCCCATGCATGTATCGATGAAATCTTGCCATGTGGTGAGTTCTTTTGAAATCTTCGTTGAATCGTAGAAGTAACCAGTCGTGCCCCAGTTTTTGCAAACTGAATAGTCATTGGTTGGATCCCATGCTTGAGCCAAATAATTTGGGTCGACGTTTACCATGTTCGGAATCAGCGATTTGTCGAGCTTCTGAATCAATCCCTTTTCGATCATCTGCGGAATATATGGCCCAGTCGGCACGACAATGTCAAAACCACTGGCGCCTCCGCTGGTTGCAAGTTTTGTAATCAAGTCTTCGTTACTCGCGTAGTAGTCGACTTTCATCGTCACATTCAGGGTTGATGCGGCAAGTGCGCCGACCAATTCTGGGTCGTTGTAGTCGCCCCATGTGTACATCGCCAATGTGCCACTCGATTGATTGATAACTCGACTCCAATCACCAGTTGCCAAACCTTCGCCGGTCGCCTCGCCACTATCGGCCGAATCTCCGTCTGAAGAGCCGCAAGCCGCAGCGACCAAAGCAAAGCCAGCCAACGCAGTACCGCCCTGCAAAAAGGCTCGACGCGAAAGCTTTTCGCGAAACCCTTCTGGTGCCAACATTTTCAGTTGCTTCTTTTCGTTGCTCATTGCTCTCCCCTTTTATTTTTTGTTATTTGAATATTAGTCAGATGATTAAGCATGTGGCGTGCCTGCAAGCACCAAATCGGCTTGCCGCGCCGAGAACAAATAGACATCGTCGGCCGACCAGGTGCACCAGACCGAGTCACCAACCGCA
>RFTA01000057.1 GCA_009923685.1 Actinomycetota bacterium | reverse complement strand
ATAAACCAAAACAACATCTAGTTCAGACCGCCAAATAGCAATCACAATTGGGGCACTCGGCCATTTCATCGGCGCCCAGTTTTTTTAATGCTGAAAGTTCAACAACCGACAAATCAAGATGACATGACTGACACTTTGAACCGTGCAGGTCGGCAACCGCCGGCGTGGCTCGCTTATTGCGCTTGATGTCATAAAGCTTGAGCATCTTGGCGTCAATCATGCCGGCCACAGCCGCACGTCTGCCATCTAAAACATTTTTTTGCGCATCGCAATCATTTATCGCATCATTCAAACTTGCCGTTGCCGAATCAACTTTGACAATTTGAGCGGCAATCTGTTCGGCAACACGCATTATTTTTGACTGAAGACTTTCGGTTGTTTCGAGCAACAACAACTCTTTGTCGTCGTTGGCACTTCGCTCGGCGCGCACCGTTTCGATCTCGTGTTGCAATGCCTCTGCTTCACGGGGCGCGATCACGGTCTTTAATTGCTGTGAATACTTGGTCATCAGTGATTCGCACTTTTTATTCGCAGCCTCAAGAGCGTCGATTTCGGTCTTTGTTGACGCCAATTGATCGCTGGCGATCGCACTTTCTTTTTGTGAGGTCGCCAACGCCGCCTTGGCCTTGGTCAAGACCGCACGTTCTTCAAGATTTACAACCCTGTGCGCCAACTGCAACAACTCGGTGTCAATTTTTTGCAGCTCAAGCAGAGACTGAAGCGAAACCACTACGGCGTGCCAGTTGTGGTTTGAACATTATTCGGCAAAGGTTTTGCGCACTCATAAAAGTAGAGACCCATCTCTGTGGTTGGCACGGGCGAAAATGGGTTCAAGTCGGTCGGCATAATTGTTGTCCCAGGGCTAAGCACGCTGACCACCACAGTATTGCCAACGGTCGTTTCAGCACCAAGTGTCGTAGTCGTCGTGCTTTTTGCGTCTTGCTTGGGCACAGGTACGGTGCCAGAAACTACTCGTGCTGCGCACTCGACACCTGGCAAATAAAGTCGCAACGGCGAACGCAGCGGTTCTGGCGGCGACGCGAACTCAAGAATTTCTAAACCGCGGTGCACCTCGTCCATATACGACTTCCAGATCATCGCCGGAAACATCGCACCCTGCACGCCACCGCGATCGCCGATCACACTTGCAAACTCGGGCACGTTTCGCTTCGTCATCTTCGTATAACCCTTCGGATCACCCACCCAAACTGCAGTGGCATATTGCGGGGTAAACCCGACAAACCATGCATTCGTATTGTTGTCTTGAGTACCAGTTTTTCCGGCCGCAGGGCGATTGTCTTCGAGCGGCGTTCTGCGCGCAGTGCCTCGTTCGATCACGCCTCTCATCACGTCAGCCGCAGTGTTGGCCACTTCGGCGGGCAAAGTTTGTTCGACACTCGCACTTTGATATTGATACAACACCGTGCCACGAGCATCTTCAATTCGCTCGATCATATATGGCTCGCGATGCACGCCAGAGTTCGCCAAAGTCTGAACACCTGACGCCATGTCCATCGGGCTCAATTCGTTCGCACCTGTCGCCAAACTCGCATATGGCTGAATCGTGAAAGTCTCCTTGCTCAACCATTGCGATGACGACATGCGATACATCGTTTCAACAACGCGCTCGAGACCGACGATTTGCGAAAGTTTCGCATACGCGCAGTTGATCGACAACCAGGTCATTACACGTAGCGACGCCGTCGGCTGACTCACACCCTTAGTGATCTCGAATGGTTCGTCGAGATTGCCGGGGTTCGAAAGCGTGCACGGCAGTGTGCCGTCGATCAAATCGTCTGGCTGCACACCAGCCTGAAGAGCGGCGGCAAGGATAAAAAACTTGACGCTCGACCCGGTCTGCCGACGACGCAACGCCAAATTCACTTCGCTCTGCCCCGCCACGAAACCTGGGCCGCCCACCATCGCCCGCACTGCGCCAGTTTTGGCATCAAGTGAGACCATCGCCGCGGTTATGCCGGCTTTGTTCGCCGGCAGTTGGTCACGCACCGCATTCTCGGCGGCCAATTGCGCCACCGAGTCAAGTGTCGTGAAGACCTTTACCCCGCCACGAAACAAAGTGTTGTATCGCTGCTGATAAGTGGTACCGAGAATGTCGGTGCCATTCAACAAATAATCTTTGACTTCTTCGGTGAAATACGTTCGCGAAACATCAAGTTGTGCTTTTTTGTTGATCACTTCTGGAATCGCCGGCTTGTCACCAATTTCGTCACGCTGATCTTGGGTCAGCAAACCGGTGTCAACTAATCGATCAAGCACCTGCAAATATCTGCCGCGCGAACTGTCGGGATGCTGAATCGGGTCATAGTTTGACGGCGCCTGAATCAGCCCCGCCAAAAACGCGCCGTCGAGCAAAGTGAGCTCGCGCACATCTTTGCCGAAATACACTTCGGCTGCAGCCTGCAAACCATACGTGTTGTTGCCGAGATAAATCGTGTTCAAATATCTCTCAAGAATCAATTTCTTCGGTACTTCTTTTTCGAGCATCGTTGCATATCTCGCCTGCAGAACTTTGTATCGACCATCTCGTTCGAGACCCGCCAAAAACTCGTTCTTGACGACTTGCATCGTTATCGTGCTAGCACCCTGCTTCGAGCCGCCGCGCGAATTCGAGAGCACCGCGCGGGTGAACGCCCGCAAATTCACGCCCTTATGATTTTCGAATTCGCTATCTTCAAGCGCCAAGATTGCGGCAACGACATCAGCAGGCACATTGTCGATGCTCATCATCTGACTGTTTTCGAGTTGATACGAACCGATCTGTTTACCCGATGAATCAAATACCGTGCTGCGTTGTGCAAGACCAGAAAAATTGCTCAAACTTGGGGGCACCTGCGTATGGGCGTTCAATACCCCCCACACTCTTGGCGCCATTGCGGTTACCGTCGCGGCAATAAACAAGCCACCAGCGATGCAGACAACGATAATTCGCGTAAATGTCTGGCGTCGCGCGCCAAACTTATCCAAGAGTTCGCGAAGAAGTTTGCTCACCTTGCCGATAATTCTACAAGTACCAAAACGAACGAGCCTGAGTTTCGACAGATTACCCGGCTATGTGTAGCGACACATTCAACGATAAACGTGTCGTGACACATTCAACGATTAGCGTGTCGTTATGGCTTCTAAACATGCAAATATTCGCCCGTTTCGATTTGGCATTCAAGCCAGCAAGGCGTCTTCACAAAAAGAATGGACAGAACTCGCAAAGACCGCTGAGTCGCACGGCTTCAGTTCGTTGACGATGCCCGATCACTTCACCGATCAACTTGCACCAGTGCCTGCACTCATGGCCGCGGCCAAAGCAACAAAAAATCTTCGTATCGGCGCTCTCGTCTGGGACAACGACTACAAACACCCAGTGGTCTTGGCAAAAGAGCTCGCCACACTCGACCTGCTCTCAGATGGTCGACTAGAAATCGGCATCGGTGCAGGGTGGATGGCCACCGATTATGTTCAATCCGGCATCGTTTATGACAAGCCTGGTGTGCGCATCGATCGGTTTCTTGAAGGATTAGAAATTATCAAGCGTGCAATGACCGGCGAAAAATTTTCGTTTTCGGGCAGGCACTACACGATCACCGACTACACGGCGACGCCGTTGCCAGTGCAAAGACCATGCCCGCCTATTTTGATTGGTGGTGGCGGACCAAGAGTTTTGAAACTCGCCGCACAACTTGCCGACATCGTCGGCATTAATCCGTCGCTCAAAGACGGCGTTGTCAATGCCGACACGATCGCCGAAATGAGTGCCGACTCGGTGACGACAAAAGTTGAACTCGTCAAGCAATCCGCGGGTGCACGCATGCCAAACATTGAACTAAACATTCGAACTTTTTTGGTCAACATTCGCGACAGCGCCGACGAGGCAATCAACGGCACGGCGAACATGTTCAAAGTCGCACCAGAGATGGTCGCAAATTCGCCGTTCGCGCTTATGGGTCCACCGGCGAAAATCGCCGAAGATCTTCTCGCCCGTCGCGAACAATGGGGTTTTTCTTATGTCATCGTCGGCGGCGAAGATGTCAACAGCTTCGCACCAGTAATCAAACTGCTTGCCGGCAAATAGTTATCTGTCGCAATATTCGGCGACAAAAAAATATCAGGCGCTCGGCACGACGGCGCGCTTGACCGGGCGATCCCACCCAGGTTGACCAGTCGCCTTCGGGCTCGGCCACAAACCAGGGCCCATCTCCATGATGCCGTGGTGAGTGTTGT
>RFTA01000056.1 GCA_009923685.1 Actinomycetota bacterium | reverse complement strand
CGATAATTTGTCGCATGTGTCTGGCAAAGTTGAGTTGGTCGAAGCCGATATCGCAGCGAGCGGTGGTTGGCAATCAAGCATCAAAGATGCTGATTGGGTTTTTCATCTCGGTGCCCTTGCCGACATCGTGCCGAGCATTCAACGTCCAAGCGATTATTTTCAGGCAAATGTCAGTGGCACATTCAACGTTCTAGAAGCGGCACAGCACGCCAAGGTGAAGCGATTTGTCTATGCCGCATCATCGTCTTGTTACGGAATTCCGGATTCTTACCCGACTTCTGAACTCGCCGAAATTCGACCGCAATATCCGTATGCATTGACCAAGCGTCTCGGTGAAGAGTTGGTGATGCACTGGGCACAGGTTTATCAACTGCCAGCAATTGCGTTGCGATTGTTTAATGTCTATGGACCGCGGTCGCGCACCTCTGGCACCTACGGTGCTGTGTTCGGGGTTTTCTTGGCTCAAAAATTGGCGAACAAGCCATTTACGGTTGTCGGTGATGGCAAGCAGACTCGCGACTTCACATATGTAACTGATGTCGCAAACGTGTTTTTGACGGCTGCCAAAAGCACCCATCGCGGCGAAATTTATAATGTGGGTAGCGGTCAAACAATTTCTGTCAATCGACTTGTTGAGTTGCTCGGTGGTGAAGTTACGTATATTCCAAAGCGCCCAGGAGAACCCGATTGCACGTACGCAGATATCTCGAAGATTCGTCGCGACTTGAGTTGGCAGCCCCAAGTGAACATAGAAAAAGGTGTCGAGCAAGTTTTGGCGAACATCGACTATTGGCGATCGGCCCCCGTCTGGACACCCGCAACAATCGCAACGGCGACGCAAGACTGGTTCAAGTACCTTGGTGGTAATGGTTGAACCGCTCGCGGGATCTCTTTTGAGTCGACTAGTACACTTAAGCCGTAATCCGTAAGGAGATCAGACTTCAACATGAAGCACGAGACGGTTTTTGTATCTGGAAATTTCAATGTGTTGCATCCGGGGCATTTGAGATTGCTGAAGTTCGCCAAAGAAAATGGCTCGCGACTTGTGGTAGGCGTGTTTACTGATCGAGTGGCGGGCGTTGCGGCGCATGTGCCGCAAGAGTTTCGGCTCGAAGCCGTGAAAATGAATGGCCTCGTCGACGAGGCCTTTTTTGTCGACGGTCCAGTTGAAGAAGTCATTCTGCAACTCAAACCAGGCCTAGTTGTCAAGGGCAAAGAACACCGCGCGCGTGAAAACCCCGAACAAAAAGCTGTCGAAAGCTACGGCGGAAAACTGCTTTTCAGTTCTGGTGACGTTGTCTTCACGTCACTCGACTTAATTCGACGAGAGATGGCTTCTCAAGAACAACGGTCGATCGCTTTGCCGAAGCAATTTATGGCGCGCCGAAAAGTAACGGCCAAATCATTGTCTGATTTAATGACAAAATTTGAAGGGTTAAAAGTTGTCGTCGTCGGCGATGTAATAGCCGACGAATATATTTCGTGCGATCCGCTCGGTATGTCAGAAGAAGATCCGACAATTGTCGTCACGCCGATTTCAAGCAAGACCTTTATCGGTGGCGCAGCAATTGTCGCAGCTCACGCCGCATCGCTCGGTGCCAAAGTGCGATTTTTTTCGGTCGTGGGTGACGATGCGAGTGCAAATTTTTGTCGCAAAGAACTCAGCAAGTTCGGTGTCGAGCATCACCTCTTGGTTGATGATTCGCGACCGACGACACTTAAACAACGCTTTCGCAGTCGATCAAAGACTCTTTTGCGAGTCAGCCATTTGGCTCAGCGCTCAATCGAAGAGCCGCTTCAGCGTGAACTCGTTAAAAATGTTGTTGATGCCTGTGCGGCGGCCGACCTTCTAATTTTTTCAGACTTTAACTACGGTTCACTACCGCAGGCGGTCGTCGATCAAATCACGACAGCCGCGGCAAAGAAAAATATCAAAATAGTTGCCGACAGTCAGTCTTCGTCGCAGATCGGCGACATCACTCGATTCAAAAACGCAGATCTCTTGACGCCGACCGAGCGTGAAGCACGACTCGCATTACGCAATACCGAAGATGGTTTGGTGATAATCGCCGAAATGGTTTGCGAAACAGCAAACGCTCGTTCGGCTATCGTCAAACTTGGCGAACAAGGCGTTTTGTTGCACGCTCGCAGTGGCAAATCTTTTGAAACCGATCAAATACCGGCGCTCAATTCGGCGCCTCAAGATGTCGCAGGTGCTGGTGATTGCATGCTCGTTGCGTCGTCGCTCGCGCTCACCGTTGGCGCGAACATGTGGCAGGCAGGTCTGCTCGGTTCGATCGCTGCGGCGATTCAAGTTGGTCGTGTCGGCAACACACCGATCACTAAAGCAGAGTTGCTGCACGAACTCACTTCGTGAGAGCGATTCTTCTCGCCGCCGGGCTCGGTACGCGTCTTCGTCCACTCACCGACACAATCCCAAAATGTTTGGTGCCAATCAACGGCAAACCGTTATTGGATATCTGGTGCGAATCGCTGCTTGCCGCTGGTGCAACAAAACTTCTCATCAATTTGCATTACAAGTCTGAAGTTGTGCAAAGTCATCTTGCCAAGTCGAAATTTGCACAGCAGACCGAAACCGTTTTCGAGCCTCGACTACTCGGCACGGCCGGCACACTTCGGGCCAACAAACATTTTTTCGAGGGACAAGACGGCATTTTGCTACACGCCGATAATTATTGCGAAGCCGACATCACCGAATTAGTCGGCGCACACTCGAAGCGTCCAACAAATTGTGACCTGACGATGCTGGCATTTCGCACCCAAACGCCGCAAACATGCGGCATTCTTGAAATCGACAACAAAAACATTCTGTCAAATATGTATGAAAAGTCGCCAGACGATCACGGAAACTTGGCAAACGCGGCGTTTTATATAGTCTCGAAAAAATTAATTTCCGAGTTGCACGATGAAGCCGATTTCAGCAACGAAGTGATTCCGAAATATTTTGGCAAAGCGCTCGTCGTTGAAACTCGCGAGACATTCATCGACATTGGCACGCCAGAGACATATGCGCTCGCCCAGCGGGTCGCCAAAATTCGCTGAAAATTTGGCTCAAAAAGCCGACGACCAAAACTATTCTGGTTCGTGCGCACTATCGTGATTGGCGCAAGTTAAAGAAGTTAGGGCAGTAGCTCAGTTGGTAGAGCGCCGGTCTCCAAAACCGATGGTCGGGGGTTCAAATCCCTCCTGCCCTGCAAAATCAGGTCGCAATGGCACTTTTGAGTACCGTTTGGTAAGGAAAACAGAAAGGCAACTCATTGAGTCAGTGGCCATTGAGAAAATTTGACGACTTCAACAACGATGTAATTGTCGTCGACGGCCTATGGGGCTCGGGCAAACAATTGGTCAGCACTCTCGTTGGCGGGTTCGAGAGAGTTGAGCATTTCAAGTACAACCCCGACTACGACTATTTGTGCGCAACGTCACACTTGGGCTCAATGAATGACAACGCGACGGTGACTCTTTTGCAACTGATCGCGGGACGCAATCAGTATTACAACTTGATCGGTCGAGAAGTGAACTTACGTTGGCGCGATGAGACCGGCCCAAGATTTCATCCGACCCCTTTGAAATTTGTTTCAAGACTTTTTAGTAAAGACGGTGAAGCCATCGCCAAAACAATCGACGAGCAAAATATTGCAAATAATATTACGACACACTGTATTTATCCGATTGCCGCGCCGATCATCGAGGCGTTTGGTGAACGATTGAAGTTTGTTGAAGTTGTCCGGCATCCGTTACATCTTGTGACGCACTGGTCGAGATTTCTTGAACCGTCTCGTTGGCGTCGCGTGCGAGAAATCAATTTGACTATTGATTGCAACGGACACAAAGTGCCGTGGTTTGCAAGCTCATGGGCTGAAAAGTTTGCACAGGCAAAAACTTTCGATCAAGCACTAATGAGCGTTGATTTTTTGTGTAACTGGGTTATTGATGTTGCGCAGACAAAGAATGACGATTCAAAGTTTCACTTCATACAGTTTGAGAAACTTGTTTTAGATCCGACAACAGAGCTTGAAGCGCTCGGCGAATTTCTGGGACGTGTTCAAACTAAAGGAATGAAAAAAATAATGCGGCAGAATGCAATTCCACGAAAAAATATTGCTGACGGCCCCAAGATTGGTCAGAATTATCGGTGGACCGCCCTTGAAAAAGACGAAAAGGTCTACTCAGAAGCAATGGCGATGATTCACGAGCATGGCAGCTCTGATCTTGTCGCAGCATTCACCAAGACGATTAGTCGT
>RFTA01000055.1 GCA_009923685.1 Actinomycetota bacterium | reverse complement strand
CAAATTTAACTACGAAAATATTTATATGCGGCGCGAGTCACGGGCGCAAGCAGAATCGGTCATCAGTTTATTGCGCGCGCTCGTCGAGCATTATGTGGCGAATCCGAAACTTATGTATAGCCCCGGCGAACGTGAACTCTTTGACCCAAACAGTGCCGAGGCGGTCAAACTTGCCGTCACTTATGTCGGTGGCATGACCGACCGCTTCGCTTGCCGACAAGCGACGTCGCTTCTCAATTGGCCCGAATCACAACTACCCCAAGGCATCGGCACCTAATGCAGATTGTTAAGAGTTCACAGGCAAGTGCTGTCACGGGTTTCTTGGTTGTTGGTTTCGCTTTACCGCTTTATCTGCTTTTACTCTCCGGGTTTCCGACCGTTGATGCGTTTAAAGTTTGCGCGATGATTTTCGTGCAAATTGCCTCTGGTGCTTTGATTTGGGCTCAAGTCATGCACCCACGACAAGTTGACATCGTTGAAGGCGTTGGCATGGGCTTGGCGATTGGTTCGATTTTTGCCGTCATTGGGCACCAACTTTTCTTACCGACATCACTGAAAGATTTTGGTTGGTTGTTGCCCGTCGTCGTTGCTGCCATCACCTCCGTGACTTGGCGAGCAACTAAAGGTTCACACAAGTACTTTGTTCTCGAAAATGTCTCAGGTCTCTTCTTTGTTGCTTTCGCAGTCGTTTTAATCCTCAAACAGTGGTGGTGGCTCTTGCCGTTGGCGTTACCCACCGGACTGGCGCTTTATCTACTTTCAGATCAAGGTCGCGGCAAACTCGACAAGATACTGAAGCCCTGCTGGCTTTTCTTAGCCGTATCTTTCGTAGCACTAACAGTATTAATGGTCTATCTTCGCCAACTAAACCTCGACTGGTGGATCCGCTCCTGGGACGTCGTCTATCACGAGTCCAAATCCTTTTCGATTGCAAAATTCGGACCAAACGAAAATATCTCTTTGGTGGGTTACTCAATGAACTACCACTGGTTCGGCAATGCATGGATCGGTATGAATTCAGTCGTCAATCAAATGCCACCATGGCTCTCAATTGCCCAGGTTGCCCCAATCTTCTCTGCACTGCTAATTGCCACAATGATAAAAGCAATCAGCAAAAAAGTTTCTAACACGACGATTAATGCACTTGCGGCTCTGACTGTCTACGTTTTCGCCACCGGCGGACTCTCTACTGCTAATCCCCCGAACGTCGTCGCGATTACTTGGTCGCTCGCGGCACTACTAGCCACGATTGAGTTTCGTCAACACCGTAGCTGGAAAAATTTTCTTATATTTTCGCTGTTGGGGTTCGCTGCGTTTTCAGGAAAAGTGAGCGCTGGATTCGTGATTATCGCGAGTTTTGTTGTAATTGACTTTTGGCACTCAATGCGTTTACAAGACAAAATTCGACAATTTTTCATTCGCTCATTTTTTCTATTCGCTCTCTCCTCATTTTCATTTTTTTACGTCATTGGCGGCCCAAGTCGACTTGGCAATAACTCATTTAAGCCCAGCTTGAAAGGACCTGGTTTTGCATTTGGGGTTGAACTTGATCGAAGCCACCTCATTTTCGCAATAGGCACCTTCGGGTCACTGTTCGTAGTTTTCATAGCCGCGTTACCAGTTTTTCTTTTTCTGAGATTTCGGGCCACAGACAAAGATTTTTACGTTCTAACTTCAACAATTCTTCTAACAGGCCTTCTACCTTTCTTGCTTTTGATAGATGATGGAATGGTCTACTTCCGATCAAACGCGTTGAACCTAGCGAGCATCGCATCGGGAATTGCACTTACGACAATGCTTGGTTCACTCTTTAGGTCAAATCAATTGACAAGTAGACGATTTTATGTCCTGGTAGTAATCGGTGCCGTGCTTGGTGTGATGTATAAATTTGCGTCAGATATTGAATGGCGCGAGTTTTTAAATACTCCGGGTGGGCCAACTCCAATCCTCGTCTCAATCCAAGCACTGTTTCTGACATTGTGTTTTGGTTTGGCTTTGTTAATTGTGAAGCCCGCTGATTCCAACTACTTTGTTAGTCGTAATATCAACCGCTTGATTGCGTTCTCGTTTGTTGCAATATTCGGTGTATCCACCCCCGAAGCCCTAGGCACTATTTACCAATTTTCACAGGAGTTGCAATCAAGAAGTCCAATTAGCAGTTATACCGGTTCGAACGAGTTGACCACCGCGTCAAACTGGCTCAAACTAAACAGCAAACAAGACGATGTTCTTGCGACCAATAAGTTTTGTCTAGAGAAGGGTACGAACAAATGTATCGACCCAAAGTTTTTTGGCGTCAGCGCAACGACACAGCGACGAATGCTGGTAGAGGGTCCTTACTACGTAGTTGGCGGACCTTATTTCTCTGAGACCCCTGGCGTTACCGATGAGTCAAAATATCCTGAATGGGTCCAAGATCGGTTGAGTTTGTCGCGGGGGTTTGCGGATAAGCCGACGGCCGAGATTGCGGCGAGATTGCGTGAACTAGGCGTCAATTGGTTTTATCTGTTCTTAGACAACACCGAAAATCGCAATTGGGCGCCGTTCGCAACTGTTGAATACCAAAACAGCGAAGTCGCGATCCTCAAGTTGACAGACCCGAGTTCATGATGCAGAAGATGTGGATTGATACTGACACGGCGTCGGATGATGCGGTGGCGTTGATACTTGCGCTAAAGAGCAAGACAACCGAAGTGCTCGGCATTTCAATCGTGGCCGGCAACGTGCCAATCGACTTGGGCGTGCAAGCCGCGCTTTACACGCTCGAAATGTGCGGCGCCAAGACACCCGTGCATGTTGGCGCGCACAAACCTCTTGTGCGAAATTTTTCATCGGCACAAAATGTGCACGGCACAGACGGCATGGGCGACATCGGGTTGAAACTCTCGGGCCGAAAGCCGACTTCAACTCACGCCATCAGCGAAATGATCGCCACGTTTCGTGCCAGACCAAATGAAATTGACCTCGTCACTCTCGGGCCGTTGACGAATATTGCTCTTGTGCTTTCGATAGAACCACAGTTTGCCAAGTGGGTGCGTCGTTGCGTGATCATGGGCGGCACCGGCGCGCTACCGGGCAACGTCACCGTCGCTTCAGAGTTCAATGTTTGGGCCGACCCCGAAGCCGCGCGTATCGTGTTCGACTCTGAGTTGCCCCTCGAAATGGTCGGCTGGGACGTCTCAGTCGCCGATGCTGTCATCTCAGATGAACTCGCCGTCGAGATGAGCAATCTCGGCAAACTAGGCAATTTTGCGATGACGATTCAACGCCAGGTGCGCGAATTCTGTCGCACCGAAACCAAACTTGACGGCTTCGACCTGCCAGATCCGATTGCGATGGCAGTTGCACTCGACTCGAGCATCGTCGAATCAGAGATAAAAAAACATGTGCGAGTCAACCTTGGCTTTGGCGACACGCGTGGTCAAACCATGGTTGACCATCTAAATACCGTCAACAAGAGCGACAACTGTCGTGTCGTGTTGCGCGTCAATCGCCAAAAATTCATCGCGATGCTACGCACAGCGCTAACAGAAAAATAATTGCGAGCAGTGCTCGCGACGGTCAACGAAACTAGTTAGTTAGTCGCTGGGTTGACATCGACGACCTTGCGGCCACGACGCTCACCAAACTTGACGCTGCCACTGACAAGTGCGAACAACGTGTCGTCGCTGCCTTTGCCGACATTTTTGCCAGGGTGCACTTTCGTGCCACGCTGACGAATCAAAATTGTGCCGGCGTTGATCGCTGTGCCGTCGAATACTTTTACGCCGAGACGCTGAGCATTTGAATCTCTGCCGTTTCTTGTAGAACCGCCACCTTTGGTTTTTGACATGAATCAGCCTTTCGCAATCGAAGTAATTTCAACGAGGCTATAGCGCTGGCGATGACCAAAACGACGGCGCTGGTTGGTGCGGCGCTTATACATAAAACCATCGATCTTTTTGGCCGTAACTTCGCCCAAGACTTTGCCCTTGACCGAAGCCTTGGCAAGTTGCGCTGGAGTGGCGAGAACATTCTCGCCGTCGACGAGCATGACAGGGGTGAACGAAACCTCTGAGCCAGTTTCGGCACCCAACAGTTCGACCTGAACTTGTTGGCCCTTTGAAACTTTCTCTTGTTTAGAACCAGAAGTGATTATTGCGTACATATTGAACTCAGAGCCTATCTGTATGAACCGCCGAAAATTACCCGAAAAACGGGCAAAAATCGACTGAAATAATTAGTCGAGCATCGAGTGGTCAACCATGATCCCTCGACCTTCACAATTTGGGCACGTGTCGGCGAAATTCGTCAACAAGCCCTCGCCGATGCGTTTTCGGG
>RFTA01000054.1 GCA_009923685.1 Actinomycetota bacterium | reverse complement strand
TATATGGGAACGACCGCCCAGACATCGCCAACTCGAGATTAAATAAACACGGCAAATCAAAAATCAAAACGTACTTTTCAGTAATCGCGCAATCATGCATCATCGGGCCACCTGGCAACGCGATATCAACCGTACGTCGTACTTTGCCGTCGACGCCGACAACGAGATATTGCACTTGATTGCCCCAACCCCACCAATAAGCCATCACGTGCAATTCGCCGGTGCGTGGGTCGCGTTTCGGATGCGCTGAAAAAGCCTGTGGCAGCGTGCCCGAAAAATTCGAAACACGAACCGTCTCGAGTTCGTAATTCATTTCGACTGGCGGCGAACCGCCTTCGACAAGAGCCCAAGTCGCGCCAGCGTGGCCGATCACATTTGTATTCGACGCAAACTGTGCATGATCGGCTGGCCAATCGGATGGTGGCGCTTGTTCACCAAGATTTTTTGCGACATTGCGGTCGCGCACCCAACGATTGCGATACCACTCAGCCTTGCCGTCAATGATTCGAACTCCGTGCACCATGCCCGAACCCAAAAACCAGTGATACGAATCGGGGTTCACTTCGCCGATCGGGTTTGGCCCGTTGCGCAAATAACGACCTGACAACTCGTCTGGCAATTTGCCCGTCACACTTAAATCAAACGCGGTTGTTTCAACATCAACTGGCGCCAAGTTGCCCGACAAAAAAGGATTGCTCGACTTTCGCATCGCCGAAGCATTCGCCATAACCGAAACGCTAACAGTTCTGCCGTAGCGTAAGACCCCATGTGGGGCACCCCAGATATGGTTTCAAAACTCGAGCATGTTCTTGTTCGCACGCCGACGACAGTTGGCAATTTTGTAGCCGACGCGCAGTGGCGCGAACCCGATCGCGCGGCACTCGTGCGCGAACATAACGAATTCGTTCAGTTGCTAGAAAAACTCGGCTGCACCGTGCACATTGCCAGCGCTGTCGATGGTTTGGTCGACGCGGTCTATATGCACGACCCGATGATCATGACTCCACACGGGGCGATTTTGCTGCAAATGGGCAAGAAAGTTCGCCAGCCCGAGCCTGCACAGATTCGCAAAGACCTCGAACGAATCGGTGTGCCGATTTTGGGTGAACTTACTGGCTCGGCAATCGCCGACGGGGGTGACAAAGTTTGGCTCGACGCAAAAACACTTTTAATCGGTCACGGATATCGCACCAACGGCGAAGGCATCACACAAATCAGAAAAATGCTCGCACCATTTGGTGTTGACGTTCACGCATTTGACTTGCCACACTTTCAAGGCCCGAGTGCCGTGTTGCATTTGATGTCGGTGCTCTCGCCGATCAGTCATTCACGGGCAGTTGTCTATGAACCACTCGCGCCAATTCGATTGCTCGAGTTTCTCAAATCGCGCAATATTTCTTGGCTAACGGTGAACGACACCGAAGTTCACACTCAGGGTGCAAACATTTTGACGGTCGCACCGGATGTAGTCGTCTTAGCTGCAGGCAACCCAGAGATTGAGGGCAAACTTCGCGAATCAGGCGTCGAGGTGAACGTTTTCAACGGCGCCAATGTTGCCGTCAAGGGTGATGGCGGGCCAACTTGCCTGACTGCGCCGCTACTTCGCCGATAAAAAATTGTGGCCCGCGCGCGTAACGCCTTTTGCAAGTGTCAGCACCAGATTGCGATCGCAGATTCAATCCATCTGACGCAGGTGCGCGATTTCGTTTAACGAGCCGACCGATCGCAGACCAGTTTGCGACGCCACAACCCGATGAATCGATGTGTATTGCGGATAAAAAAACCCGCGCTCGGTTGAGATACCTAAAATGTAGGCCAGATACTGGTTAATTACGCCGCCGTGACAAGTCACGACTATGCGTTGCGACGCGTGTTGCGAAATCAAATTCTCGAGGCTCGAAATAACTCGACTTCGAAAACTTTCTAGCGTGTCAGAGTCTGATTGCCACTCGCCTGTCAAAAGTTTTTGCCACCGCTCATCATTGGCTGCGCGTAATTCTTCAATCGGAATATATTCGTTCGACAGCCGGTCATATTCAGCAACATCATCAACAATCGAAATCGGCAGACCAGTTGTGCGCGACAAAGGTTCAGCGGTCTGCACCGCACGTTTCATCGGACTCGAGTAAATAGCCGCGATTTTTTCTGCCGCCAAATAGTTGCCAAGTCGCAAAGCCTGTTCGAGGCCCTCGGGGGCGAGTTCAGGGTCAGCCGGGCCTTCGACCACTTCTCGGCGCAACGGCAGACCGTGCCGAACAAGTATTAATTCCATTTGTCAGATCAATTTAGCAAGATCCAATTCATCAAATGCCCGTTCAAAGCGTGAATTCATTGTTTCCACGAGTGCACGCGAGCGCGGCTCGTTGAGATCCATGCCCCGACTTGCAACAACCGGATAAACGAGGCAAAACAGTGCGGTGCCACGATACTGCAACCACAATCGGTCACGGTCAATGTCGGTCACACCGTTCGCACGCAAACCTTCGAGCCATCTTTCGAACAACTCACGCTCATATTTGCTGGCGTCTTCGGGCGTCAGACTTTGCGTCAAAAAATATGCCAAGTCATAGGCGCCCGAACCGGTGCCAATCAACTGAAAGTCATAAAGAATGAATTCGTTGTTCTTGGTGAACATCATGTTGTCGGCACGAAAGTCGCCGTGCGCAAGTGTCGTGACCCCGTCCATCAGAGATGACATCAACCCGCCGATCGCAGGGGCAAATTTTTCACCAATTTTCAACATTCCGGGCGAGAGTTCGAGTTCGCGCTTGACCTTTTCCCATCCTTCGGCGAACACAAAAGGCAACACCGCCGGATAAATCGGATCAAAGTTTTGAAAAATCGAACTTCGCGAATGTACATTCGCAAAATCGTCGAAGTAAACACCGCAGCCTCGTCAAGCGCCGGCATTTTTACGATCACACTCGCTGGGCAATTATTGCCAGTCAATTTTGCGCGATACACCGCGCTTGCCACACCGACACCCACGCCGATAATGCCGATGTCGGCAGTTTTGATATCGAACCCCGTGGCTTGCGCAAGCCATTGCGCGTTTACGTCGTCGATCGAACCCGGAATTGCCACACTCATTTCGACCCCCCGTCGAGCTAAGTTCTCTCAAACTTAACCCGACGGGCGATTCAGGGCGAATTGCGAGTGATCGCTCTCTATTTGTCGGCGACGATTACCGCGGTGACCATATAACGCATGCCCGTTGGGGTTTCAGCGTGCGTCAAAATGTGGCAGTGCCGGAAACGACTTGCCGTTCAACGACAAACCAATCGTGCCCGAATCATTGAGCACCATCACGACTTCTTGGTCGACCTTGCCATCTTTGTCAGTCAGTCGCGAACCAGCGGTCTTCATCGCGAGATCCTTCCAGTCGCCGATCAACAGCGCACCAGCCAACCCATTTGGCACCTGCACCTGCGCGTTGTGGTGCGAGTGATACATGCCGACTGCCGGTTCGAGTGCCGTGAACTCATAGGTGAATGTCTCGCCCGGTGCGATCGGTTTTTGCGTATACGGATCAACTCCGTCCATGGCGTTTGGCACCCGCACACCGTGCAAGTGCAACGATGTTGATTCGGGTAATTCATTTTTAAGGACGATTCGAACCTTGTCACCGACATTCGCGCGCAAAATCGGCCCAGGAATTTGTCCGTTGTATGCCCAGCCTTCGACGAACTTTCCTGGTTCGACTTCCCACTTGATGACCGATGCAGTGATGTTGAAAACCTTGTAACCGTCGTCGCTCATGATCGGCGCAAGTTCGCTATTGCCACTGCCTTCTGTTTTGGCCGGAAATTTGAGTGCGACTTCTTCCATTTTTTTGTCCATCTCTTGCCACGACATTGCTGCAGCAGTCGACCCGCTCAAGTCGGCCGTCATCGACGAGTTGGTGCTCGGTGCATCAGGTGACACCGTCAATGACGCTTTCATTCCGGCTTCCAGGTGCCCGGATACCTCACATCGAATTTCATAGGTGCCGGCCGCAACGTCGCTGGCCACAAGGGTCACCGATTGACCTGGGTTCAACATCTCGGTCTTGAATTTCAAGAGTGGAATCGCAAAGTTGTGTGCGACATTTCCGCTATTTTTCACCTGAAAAGTAATGTCGCCTGGCTTCACTGCCGATGCCGACATATTGATCTTAAATTCAGTGAGATCAACAGAGATTGTGGTTGGCAATTCAGTCGAACTTGACGTTGTCGAATCAGATTTTGTCATCGCGACTATCGCCACGACACCAAGCACCACGGTCGACATCGCAATCGCCGCGAGCATCATCGCGGTGATACCGCGAGTCCATGTCGATTCGCTTTGCGACGAGCTCACATTTTGTTCTGGCAATTGTTCTGCGTTCACTTTTTTGCCTTT
>RFTA01000053.1 GCA_009923685.1 Actinomycetota bacterium | reverse complement strand
GGTACGACGACTGGCTCGCCTGCTTCAAGAACACAAACGACTGAGTTTGTTGTACCGAGGTCGATTCCGACTGCTTTTGACATAATTTCTCCGTTTTGACTTGTTTGTATGCCTGCCAAAGGGGGTTTTGACAGGCTCATCCCAAGATACGGTCGTCAAAGAGTCTTTACAACCTTTGAGGCATAAAACTTTAGTCACTATGACTCAAGTTTGGTTTGAACCATACTCCATAAGGGTATCGACGGCACAGCGCCTTCAATTTGGGTGGCTAATGCCCCTGCAATCACTGCAGCACGAAGCGAAATAGCCATCGAACTGCCTTTGGCCAGACGCGCGGCCAACATGCCACAAAACGCATCGCCTGCCCCAGTTGTGTCAACCGGCGTGACTTTAAATGGATCAACCTGCGACATGCCACCCGCGTCAGCCAACATCGCACCCTTTTCGCCCTGCGTGACAATCACCGTCTTGACACCCAGGCTTTGCAATTTGTTAACGCCGCCCAAAAGTTCGACTTCGTGTTCGTTCGGTGTGATGATGTCGACAACGCCCAGCAACGAATGGGGCAGTGCTTGCGCTGGCGCGGGGTTCAAGATGCGCGTTGTTGAAACACCTGCAAGTTCGAATGCACGTTGCACGATCGGCAACGGCACTTCAAGTTGACACAACAAAACTTTCGCCGAAGAAATCAACGAATTGTGTTTTTCAATATCGTCAATACTGATCGCGTAATTTGCCCCGGGCACAACAATGATCGAGTTTTCACCGTCGTCGCTGACACCGATCAAGGCGCGACCTGTCGGCGCCGAAACTCGCTGCACCGCAGAAACATCGACGCCATCTTTAACTAGCGCCGCAAGCAAAGTTTCACCGGCTTGATCTCGGCCGAGCGCACCAATGAAGGCTGTTCTCGCACCCGCTCGCGACGCAGCGATTGCTTGGTTCACGCCTTTGCCCCCACACGCTTCAAAAAAATGCGAGCCTGAAACGGTCTCACCAGGTTTGGGCAAACGAACTGTGCGGGCCACAAGATCTAAATTCGCCGAGCCAACGACGACGACATCAAAAACCGTCTGGCTGTTTGAATTCATATCTCCATTGTTACAGCGTTTTTGCGCATACGATTTAGTTTGTGAGGCATCAATGACTGGGTTGCTCGTGTTGTTGCGACATGGTCAAAGCACTTGGAATGAACTCAACCTCTTCACTGGTTGGCATGATGTCGCCCTCACACCAAAAGGGGAGCGCGAAGCGACCCAGGCAGGCGAGACGCTGAAACAAGCCGGCATCAAATTTGATGTGGTGTTCACATCGCTTTTGACTCGGGCGATTGAGACAAACCGACTCGCCCTGATGGCCCTTGGTCAGACACAAATTGAAGTGCGTCAAGACTGGCGACTCAACGAGAGACATTACGGCGCGTTGCAGGGACTCGACAAAAAAGCGACAACTACAAAATATGGTGCAGAGCAAACAAATTTGTGGCGCCGAAGTTTCGATATTGCGCCACCACCAGTCGACCTATCGAGCCCCGAACACCCGCGAAACGAACCGCGATACGCACACATTTCTCAGACCGATTTACCAAACACCGAATGCCTCAAAGATGTGGTCGCACGCGTGGTGCCATTTTTTGATCAGCATGTCGTTGGCGAATTACGCAACGAAAAAAACGTTTTGATCACTGCACATGGCAACTCGTTGCGCGCATTGGTAATGCATCTCGAAAAGTTGAGCCCAGAACAGATTGCCGAATTCAACATTCCGACGGGGGTGCCACGTAGATACGAGTTTTCAAGTCAAATGAACCTTGAATCTGTCAAGTATCTAGGCGACCCCGAGGCAATTGCCACAGCAATACACGCCGTTGCTAACCAGAGCAACTCAAAAAATCACTAGAATTCAAGTCATGGCTGAACTAAAAAATTCTTTAAAACACCTGCGATACTCACCGCTTTTTTCATCGTGCTCATCCAAAGACCTTGAGCGAATCGCGAAATCTGGCGACCGCGTCACGATGGCCAAGGGCGCGACGATGATCAAGCAAGGCGAGCCAGGCAAAGAAGCGTTCATTATTTTGAGTGGCAAAGCAACAGTCAAGCGAAGCGGCAAAAAAGTGGCGACTCTCGGCACGGGCTCGGTTGTCGGCGAACTCTCGCTTCTCGACCACGGTCCGCGCACCGCAACGGTCGTGTGTGATTCTGAATGTCAACTGTTGGTTATTGGTCGCGGTGATTTCTTGCGGTTAACTGACAAAGTGCCTGCACTTACACACAAGTTGCTGGCTTCGCTGTCGTTGCGCATTCGCGATTTGGATCGCGCGTATTTCGGCTAATAAAACTAGTCTGAGTACCAGTCGATAATCAGGGGTGCTCGATCTTTATGACAACTGAAACTGCTGTTAAAAAACGTTTCAAGCCGTATCAACTATCAATTGCCTTTGGCGTTGGCATCGGCACTTTCACACTGATCTCGGGCATCGTGCCCCAAATGACAGGTTGGGAGAACACATCGTTGATTCACCGCGAAGTTTTCGGCGGAATTCCAACCGCGTTCAAAGTCGCCTTCTACACCGTGATTCCGATGATGTTGATTTGGGGATCTCTACGTTTTGCTGATCGCGTTCGCAATTGGGAGCGTGGCGCACCAGACCGTCGCAAGACGACATCAAAAAATGTCAAGCGTCGTCTCGCTGATTATCGCTCGGGTGTTTATATGCGAACACTTCTGCGCGACAGTGCCGCTGGTCTGATGCACTCGATGATCTATTTTGGTTTCTTGGTGTTGCTCGGCGTCACGACCGTGCTTGAAATCGACCACCAAATGCCCGAGGCGCTCAAGTTTCTGCATGGCGATGTTTATCGGGGTTATGCACTCGTCGGTGATGTTGCTGGTGTCGTCTTTACGGTCGGTGTCGTGTGGGCGATTTTGCGTCGCTATGTGCAACGCCCGTATCGCATTCGCATCAAGACAAAACCCGAGCACGCACTGATTCTCGGCGTGTTGTTGGCAATCGGTATAACTGGTTTTGGCGCTGAAATGTTTCGCATCGCCCAAGGCCAAGCCGCGGGCGTCAATCTCGACCACGAAAAGTGGAGCGTTGTCGGCTATCCACTCGCACAACTTGTCAACGGTGCAAGCGCGTCAACACTTACAACTTGGCATCAAGGATGGTGGGTCGCCCACGTTTTGACCTTCATCGTTTTCTTGGCGATTTTGCCGATCACGATGTTGCGCCACATGTTTACTTCGCCCCTCAACATGTATCTCAAAGTTCGTGAACGCCCGAAAGGCGCGATGAAGGCGATGCCAAATCTGACCGAAACTTCTCTCGAGTCATTCGGTGTAAACGTGATCGAAGGATTCACCTGGAAGCAACTGCTTGATCTCGACGCGTGCACGATGTGTGGTCGTTGCACGAGCGTTTGCCCGGCCCACGCAACGGGTAAGCCTCTTGACCCACGCGAAATCGTTCTCAAGAGCGGCGAGGTTATGGCCGCCACCGCAAGTCATGCCCCAGGCGGCAAAGTTTCGGCCCCACTAAGTGCCGACAGCGAAATAAAGATCAACGCAAACTCGCTGTTCGAGCGCATCACCGCCGAAGAAATCTGGTCGTGCACTAGTTGCAAAGCATGCGACGAAATTTGTCCGGTCAACATCGAAATTCTCGACAAGATTCTTGACATGCGTCGTTATTTGTCGCTAATGGAAAGCAACTTTCCTGCACAACTCGGCAACGCATATCGCTCAATGGAGAACCAGGGCAACCCGTGGGGCATGAGCCAAACCGATCGCGGTGAATGGGCCAAAGATCTCGACGTAGAAATTCTTGACCCGGGTGCGCCGTTCAAGAGCGAATATTTGTATTGGGTTGGCTGCGCTGGCAGTTTCGACGACAAAAACAAAAAAGTTACGCAGTCGATGGCCAAACTTCTCAAGCGCGCCGGCATCGATGTGGCGATACTTGGTCCAAGCGAAATGTGCACCGGTGACAGCGCGCGTCGCAGTGGCAACGAATATTTGTTTCAAATGTTGGCAATGCCAAATGTCGAAATGCTCAACACGATGGGTGTGCGCAAGATCATCACCCAATGCCCACATTGCTTCAACACACTAAAAAACGAATACCCGCAGTTGGGCGGCAACTACGAAGTCATTCACCACTCGCAGTTGCTCGAAGATTTAATCGAAGCAGGCACGCTCGATGTGAGCAACGCATCGCTTGAAGAGCGAATCACCTATCACGACTCGTGTTATTTGGGTCGACACAACGACGTCTATGTCGCACCACGCAAGGTTGTTGGTTCGATCAAAGGCATCGAGATTGTCGAAATGCCTCGCAACGGCACCAAAGGCATGTGCTGTGGTGCGGGCGGCGCAAGAATGTGGATGGAAGAAGACATCGGCACCAAAGTCAACGATGAGCGTGCGCGCGAAGCGATCGCCACCGGCGCAACTCGCGTCGCGACTGCGTGTCCGTTTTGTTACATCATGCTCGACGACGGT
>RFTA01000052.1 GCA_009923685.1 Actinomycetota bacterium | reverse complement strand
GGTTGCGGGCGCTGATTTGAATTTGTTTTTTCTCGGCGGGTGAAGCCGATGTGGCCTCTCCTTCAAGTTCGGCAAGAAATCGCATCACTGCACGCGATTGCTCGCGACGCCAAATCGCCACAGAAGTTGACGACGAATCAGCGAGCAAGGTCGCCACAACTGGCTCAAGAACTTGTCGCTGTCGTTTAATGAATCGCGATGTGTTTTGTTTGAGAATATTTAACAAAAGAATTTTCACCAAGAATTCGCTGCGAATGTCTCGCAGGTGCGTGACGGGTTCACTCAGCCACTGTTTTGCCAACTTCTCGCCATCAACCGTGCACTTCAATTGCCATTTGAGTTGACCGCGAACACCAGTTGATTCAACGCTGCGAATCAACGCATGTGCCTCTAGAGATTTGATCGCACGATAGACAACGGGTCGACTAAGTGTGAGAACTTCGCCAAGAACTGTTTCGACCTCAAATTGTTTGGCAAGTTGATAACCGTGGCTCTTGCCATTGCTGATTAGAACCAGACAGGCACCTTCAATTAGATCAAGCGACGGTTTTTTGCTCATAGGCGGCTAATAGTACAGAAAAAACTATCGGATAGTATGCATGCAACTAATAGCCTTCGAAACGTGTTTACACCCAAACTTGTGGCGATTCGACGTTTGGCGGTTGTCGCAATTCTCGCGTGGTTCGCATGCGGTCAACTCGTTTCGGCCAAAAGTTATGCGACGGCACCAACGGTGGTTTGGCTCGCAAGTTCGTTGCCAGATTCGACGCGAATCGAAATTTCGAAAATAGTCGAAACCGATTCGACCGCCCAGATGAAACTAAACACCCGGGGTTCGTGTGATGTCAAAGGCAAATATATCGCCACACAAAAAGTTGGCATCTGCCAAATTGAGTTGCGCTTGGCGGCAACACCAAAATTCGCGGCAATCACGAGTTCGGCGATTATTCAAGTCAAGAAGAAAACTGAATTGACCGTATTGGCGGCGGCTTCATTGGCGAACTCGTTTGAAGCGATCGGAAAAGTTTTTATGGCCAAGTATCTGAATGTTTCAGTGAAATTTAATTTTGCTGGTAGCGCAACCCTCGCGACACAAATTCAGCAAGGCGCGCCTGTCGATATCGTCGCCATGGCCGACACCTCAAACATAGAAAAAGTAGTCGCTTCAGGCGACATCGAACGCAGATCAGTGAGCACTTTGGTGCGAAATCAATTGGCGATTCTCGTACAGCGTGGCAACCCGCAAAAAATAGGTTCATTAAATGACTTGACCCGAAGTGGGTTAAAAGTTGTGCTCTGCGACATTTCGCAACCCTGCGGCAAATATGCCGCGATTGTTCTTACGAGAGCAAATGTTTCGTTCACCGTCGCGAGTCGCGAGGCCAGTGCGAGTGGCGTCGTGTTGCGTGTCGGCCTCGGCGAAGCAGATGCTGGCATCGCTTATGTCACCGATGGTCTTGTTGCAGGTGACAAGGTTGATGCGATAAAAATCGCCGAGAACTTAAATTTGATTGCCGATTACCCGATAGGTGTTGCAACATCACCAACCACAAAAGACCGGGCGGCCATCTCGGCATTTGTGGCTACGGCAAGTGGCAAAATTGGTCGCCAAATTTTCGTCGACAACGGGTTCATCCTGCCGTGAAGAGAAGTTTGTCTGCCCCGCGCGGACTAATTCTGTTTGCGGTTCCCGCGGTGGCAATTGTTGTCGTGCCGGTGGTCGCAGTGATTCTGCGTGTAAATTGGTCAAATTTTTTGGCGTCGATTTCAAATGACGTTTCACGCACGGCACTTGTGCTGTCGATACGAACATCGCTCTTGACCACAAGTTTGGCGCTAATTTTTGGCACGCCACTCGCATGGTTTTTGGCCAGTCGCGAGTTCAAATTCAAATCGTTGTTGCGGGCGTTGTGCGTTTTGCCGATGGTTCTGCCGCCTGTCGTCGGGGGTGTCGCGTTGTTGTATGCATTTGGTCGACGTGGCGTGGTTGGCTCGGCGTTAAATGATTGGTTTGGTTGGCAATTGGCATTCACGCAAACTGCGGCAGTGCTGGCGCAATTTTTTGTGGCGGCGCCATTTTTTATAATCGTTATGGAGGCCGCATTCGGGCAGATCGACCAACGCGTTGTCGGTTCTGCACGCACTTATGGCGCTGGCCCGTGGCGAACATTTGTCACTGTGACTCTGGGGCTCGTGCGGCCATCTTTGGTTGCCGCGCTCGTGTTGACTTGGGCGCGAGCGCTCGGCGAATTCGGCGCGACGATCGCGTTTGCCGGCAACACCGAAGGTCGAACGCAGACCGTGCCCCTTGCCGTCTTTAGCCAACTCGAGTCGGGTGACGACTCGGCGCTGGCACTTTCGATGTTGATGATGTTTGTTTCGTTGATCGTTCTTGTCGCATTGCGCGGCAAATGGATTTCTGCGTTGCGTCGGGGTTTTTGATGTCGCTTGAAATGCATTGTCGCCTGAAAAGAACAAAATTTATTCTTGATGTTGAACTTTCGATTGCACCTGGTTGCGTATTGGCAGTCACGGGCGAAAACGGCTCGGGAAAGTCATCGACGATTGACATGATTGCAGGGCTGCTCGCGTGCGCCGAAGGCAAGATCGCGCTCGGAGACAAAGTTTTCGACGATTCGACAACCAATCAATTCGTGCAACCCGAGAAGCGTGGTGTGTCGACCGTTTTTCAAGGCGGAGGTTTGTTTTCGCACCTGAGTGTCGAAAGAAACCTTTTGTTTGGTCGCGGTGCTGCTTTCAAAAATACGGCGAAATTTGAAGCCACGGTCGAGCGATTCAATTTAGCCGACCTGTTGTCGCGCAAGCCGTCGACTCTCAGTGGTGGTCAACGCCAACGGGTCGCACTCGCTCGGGCGTTTCTTTCGCCCTCAGAAATTTTGTTGCTCGACGAGCCGACTAATTCACTTGACGCCGTTTCTCGCGATGAGGTACGCAGTGCGATGAAGAGTTTCTTCACGACATACGAAGGCATCGTCATTTTGGTTTCGCATGACGCCGATGAAGTCGCCGAAATCGCGACACGGGTTGCAAATATCAAAGTTGTGTCTCGAGACATCACGACAGCACGGCTGAGCGCATAATCGCGACGATTATTGGCAAACGACTGAAGCCAAATACAGTGTGGCGATGGGCGAAACACAAAATTCTTTGGTGACTGTCGAGGTAATCGACGGTGTTGCGGTTATAAAACTCGATGACGGCAAAGCCAATGCCCTGTCGTTGCCGATGCAAAGCGCCTTTAACTCGGCACTTGATCAGGCGCAGCAAGCCAAATTGCCAGTGGTGATAACTGGTCGTTCGGGCATTTTGTCGGCAGGTTTTGACCTGAAGACGCTGGCCGCGAGCGGTCAACCCGCGGTCGACATGCTCAACGGCGGCATCGAGATCGCAATTCGTCTGCTTAGTTTCGAAACGCCGGTGGTCGTTGCCTGCGGCGGCCATGCGATCGCGATGGGGGTGTTCTTGCTGCAATGTGGCGACTATCGAATTGGTGTTGCTGGCAGCTTCAAATATTCAGCCAACGAAGTGGCAATAGGCATGACGATGCCATGGTCGACTATCGAGATCTTGCGTCAGCGATTGACGCCCGCGGCTCTTTCTCGTGCGGTTCTGTTGGCTGAGACCTTCACGCCGGCAAATGGCATCGAAAACGGATTAATCGATCGTGTCGTGGCAACCGAAGCAGAACTTTTGCCGACAGCACTTGAAACTGCAAAATCGTTCTCGGCGCTCAATGGCGTTGCTCACGCGGCAAGCAAAAATCGTTTGCGAGGCGAAGTTGTTGTGGCTATTCGCGACGGGCTTGCCAAAGATAATGAAGGCTGGAAGAAACTTTTTCTCTGAGTTTAGAAAAGCCCGCGAGCTAGTTTGCTAAGGCGTCAGCTTTTGCCAGACATTTTGGACAAAGTATCTTCGTTGTTTTTTCAGCACAGTCTTGACACACCAAGAACAAACAACGACATTCTAAGTTCGCACAATCATAAAACTGATTGGTGCTCGACGAGCAATAGTCGCACTTGCCAAGAACCTTGGCATGGTCGCTGAAATCAATTTTCAATCGCTTGTCGAAAACATAAAGAGAACCTTCCCATAACGAGTCGTCGCCGAATTCTTCGCCGTAGCGCACGATGCCACCGTCAATTTGATAGACCTCTTTGAAGCCGCGGTTCTTCATTAGCACCGACAAAACTTCGCATCGAATGCCACCCGTGCAATATGTGACGATCGGTTTTTCCTTTAGATGGTCGTATTTGCCGCTTTCAAGTTCGTCGACAAAGTCGGGCGTTGTTGCCACATCGGTGACGACAGCGTTTTTGAATCTGCCGATGCGAGCCTCGTAGGCGCTGCGACCGTCAAAGAAAACGACCTCATCGCCGCGCTCGGCTACGAGACTGTCAACTTCGACTGGTTTGAGATGAACGCCACCACCAACGATGCCGTTCGCATCGACGACGATTTCTTCGGGCCGACCGAATGTGACAATCT
>RFTA01000051.1 GCA_009923685.1 Actinomycetota bacterium | reverse complement strand
AGGTTGTGGTCCTGGAGGTCGCGGGTTCAAGCCCCGTCGTCCACCCCAACAAAATTTGTTGCTTTTTGCACTTTATTTCTGCGAACTTTTCGCTTTTCAACAATTCGCCGAGACCTATTAGAGTGGCGAGGCGTTATCGCTCCTCTAGCTCAGTTGGTAGAGCAACGGACTCTTAATCCGCAGGTCCTGGGTTCAAATCCCAGGGGGAGCACAAAATGAACATAGTTGTTGTGCTCGGGCATCCGAGTGCCGACAGTTATTGTGCGGCAATTTTCGAGCGGATCATTCGTGCGCTCGAGGCGCGACCCGCGCACAGCGTCACGGCTATTCGCCTTGCCGATGAAAAGTTTGTAACCGCGATGTCATCGGCCGAGCGTGTGGCATATGAAACTGGAGAGCCATTAATCTGCGCCGAGACCAAGCGTCACGCCGAATTTTTGCAACGAGCCGAGGCGTTAATTTTCGTCTACCCCACTTGGTGGTCGGGCTTGCCGGCACAACTCAAAGGTTGGCTCGAGCGAGTCTTCGTTTTGGGCGTCGCGTTTCGGTTTAACGACAACAACAAGATTCGCCCGAACCTTAATAATGTGCGACACATCATCGGTGTCAGCACGTATGGGTCGCCATGGCGATATGTGAAATTGATTAACGACAATGGTCGACGCACGCTCACGCGTGCGATTCGCATGTCGACTGGTCTGCGCACTCGCACAATGTGGCGCGGCATCTATGCGCTCGACACATGCACGCAACAACAGCGCGAAAAATTTGTCACTGATACTGTGCAAAAAATCGTCAAACGACTTGAGAAATCGGCGCACAAGCCATGAAGACGCTCGTTGTTTATGCGCACCCAGTCGAAGGTTCGTTTAATAGCTGCGTGCGTGATGTTGTGGTTGAATATTTGTCGCAGCAGAATCACGAGGTTCGACTTCGCGATTTGTATGCCGAAAACTTCGACCCGTTTTTGAGTGCAAACGAGCGCGCGCTGCACCACACGCCGCCGTCGACTCGCCCCGAACTCGCGCGAGACGTCGAAGATTTGCGCTGGTGTGAGGCGATCGTGTTTGTTTATCCCACTTGGTGGTCGGGTTTGCCAGCGATGCTCAAAGGCTGGATCGATCGCACATGGATGAACGAGGTCGCGTGGGTTTTGCCCTCGGGCGCCAACACAATTCGGCCCCAATTGATAAATATCAGGCGACTTGTTGCCGTCACGACGCACGGCTCATCGAAATTTGTCAATGCGATGCAGGGCGAACCCGGCAAACGGATTATCTCGCGCTCGATTCGAGTGATGTGCAATAAGTTTTGTCGCGCTCGCTGGATTGCGCTTTATAGTCTCGATAATTCGACACCCGCCGATCGCGAAAAACACCTCGCCACAATTGGTCAGCGTGTCGTGCGCGCCTTGCGCTGAAGCGCTATAGCTCGTCAGGGCTCGGAGTTATCCAGCTGCCACGTTTATTTTGAGTCAATCGTGCGGTACCAACAGGGCGGCATAGATCTGACGAGTTGAAGTTTGATCTGTGCACCAGGTCTTTATTAAACACGACGCAATCACCCGGCTCAAGAATGCAGTGAACCTCTTGAAACTTGGACTGAATATCTTCGATTGAGGTTGGAACGAGATTCGTGTACGAATTGGCGCTGATTCGCTTTTTCTCGAATGACACGGTTCCGATTGTTTGGCTACCCTTCAACACCGACATTGTCCCGTTTTCTCTCGTCGACTTTCGCAAAAGCGGAAAGTGAAAATTAAAAATCGACTCAAACTCGCGCATGTAGTTCGACTCTTGATGAAAATCGTAAACCAAGCGGTTGTCTTTAGGAATGCCCAGTAAATATCCGCCACTAACTTCATAGACGGGCGCCTGTTTCGCCGAGAGGTCATCAACAATTTTTGAAAAAATCGAAAATATCGACCTGAGGCTTATGAGCTTTGTTGTTGCCATATGAAGTTCGTATAACAACTGCTTATCTGTCCTGTCCAGCTCAATAATTGCTGAGTCAATCGCGAATTGCTTATCGGCCGAGAATTCAGCAAAAGTCTCAGTGAGATCTCTTTGAACGGTCTCAAGTTTCACTAACGGAATTAGTCCCTTGATAGAAACAAAACCATCTTGTTCATAATCGGCTCGTAGCTCGTTAACTGATGAATAACTCTTAGCAAAACAGTCTGTAGAATCGCCTGCCATATCTAAAACTCTACTAGGATACGTTGCCACAATTGGTCAGCGTGTCGCCCGCGCCTTGCGCTGAAGTGAGCTGACGGTTTCGATATGTGGCGTATACGGAAACAAATCGAGCACTGTTGTTTGTTCAAGTTCGTAACCAGCGTCGATCAATAGTCGCAAATCTCGCGCACCCGCAACGGCGTCGCAACTGACCAAAACGATTCGCGAAGCATTTGTCGCAGCAAGACGCGAAACTGCCTGCGGGCCAAGACCCGTGCGGGCCGGATCGGCAATCACCAAACCTGCAGGCACAGGTGACCATTGTTCGACGTTGCTCTGCACAATTTCGCTTGGTGAATCTGTGTTTTGAGTTTGCTCAATGTGTTGTGACAAGTTCACTCTCGCGTCGCGACACGACGACTCGCTTGATTCAACAACAGTCACAGGCACATCGGCGCTGAGCAAAGTAGCAGCGAACAAACCAACACCGCCGTAGGCATCAATTACTTGTCCGTCAACACCCGACAACGCACGCTCGCCTGCCGCTTGGCGCACCGCTCTCACGAGAATTTCTGCAGCCTCAAGGGATGACTGAAAGAACGAAGTCATCATCACGCGCAAGCGCACGCCATTCACTGTTTCATGCACAAGCGCCTCGACACCAACGCCAACACCATTTTGAAGCCCAGTTATCTGGCCACGACCATGTTCGTCATGTAACCAAACCCCGCGATCGCCGGTTGATGCACCGCAACGAAGTGTCACCTCAACGGCATTTTTAACGCGAGCAGTCGCGACAATTTCGTTAAGCAAGTCGTGCGCCACGAGGCAAGGTGACGTTTCGACAACTTCGTTGCTGCTCGCGCGGCGAAACCCAAGTTTGCCACTCGGCAAAACAGCCATACGCAAGGTCGTCCGCGAAGCATGCGCACTCACCGAACCGCCAACCTTGACAAGTTCGGTAACTTCAGTCTCAGAGATTTTTGCCGTGCGGCGCAACGCCTCGCTGACGATCGCAACTTTTGTCGCCATGTGTTGCGAAACATCGAGATGCTGCCAACTGCAACCCCCGCAACCAGCGGCCACAAATTTGCACGGCGGCGCGACACGATGCGTCGACGGGCTCAGAATCTCAACGATGTTTGCTCGTGCAAAATCTTTTTTGTTCGTCGTAATCTCGATCGCAACTTGCTCACCCGTGATTGCGCCATTGACGAAAACGACTCGACCGTCGGCCAATCTCGCCAATCCGTCGCCACCTGCGACCATTCGCTCAACGGTCACATTTTCGTTAATCATCATGGTGAACCCTAGGCTGTAGCGAGATATGAAACCGGTTCAAATCGCGCCTTCGGTGTTGCCGGTTGATTTCTCGCGACTCGGTGAAGCGATCTGCGAACTCGACGAAGCGGGCGTCGACCTCATTCAATGGGACGTAATGGACGGCCAATTCGTGCCCAACCTTACGTTCGGCCCCGACATAATCGCCTCAACTCGCTCGCTGACAAAACTCAAATTCGAAGCGCATCTAATGGTGCTCACCCCCGAAAAAATGGCGAGCCGTTACATCGAGGCAGGTTGCAGTCGCCTGATCGTGCATGCCGAGGCTTGCCCTGACCTGCGTAAAACTTTAGAAAACATAAACAGTCTTGGCGCCAACGCAGCCGTCGCATTGAACCCCGAGACGCCGGCCAGCGCGGTGGCGAACACACTCGATCTTGTCGACATGGTTTTAGTGATGACAGTTCGGCCAGGTTTCGGCGGTCAAAAATACATGCAAGACATGGAACCAAAAATCGCCGAGGTGCGCAAAATGATCTCGTCGGCGAATCTCGACGACAAAGTAAACCTCGAAGTCGACGGTGGCATCAGCGTCGACACGGTTGCTGGCGCGGCGCGATCGGGCGCAAATGTTTTGATCGCCGGCAGTGCGTTATTTCGTGATCCTAAAGGGTTAACCAACGCCGTCACAGAAATTCGCGCGGCCGCCACCAAAGCTTTCGCCAGCCGGTAGTCACGAAAGCGCAAACTTCAGGGTGCGGTTAACGCTCAAATCGTTTGTGATCTGACGCGATGGCGAGCGCTCTGGTTATCGCGACGAGCCGCGTGCTGATTGAACTAGACGTTTAAAAATCACGAGACCAATCAAAAAGACGAGTGCAAAAAACAGCGGCAAAATGAAAACCTGAAGCAACCGAATTGGTTGTTTGCCGAGCAGTGACAACGCACCTGAGTCAATGAAGTCGCCGTTGGGCTTCAACGTAATCACAGCCTCTTCAAATATCGGACAAGGCACATCTGACTCGTCAATGCCGACCACTGCATCGCCGCCAAAGAGCTCTTTTTTGGCAC
>RFTA01000006.1 GCA_009923685.1 Actinomycetota bacterium | reverse complement strand
TTTCAATGCCACACAACATCGCCAAACTCGCCAAGCGCGACGCCAAATAATGCTGACGATCAAATTTGACCGCCTGAATCTTAAACCTGGCGACCTGTTTCTCGATGCGGGCACTGGCTTCGGTCGACACGCATTTGAAGCCGCACGGCGCGGCGCACAAGTTGTCGCTCTCGATTACGCCGCACAAGAAGTCACCAGCACTCGTGCGACATTTGCCGCAATGTACGAAGCGGGCGAACTTAAAGCTGAGACATTCACCGGTGTTGTGCGTGGCGACGCAACTCGCTTGCCTTTCAACGACTCGACATTCGACTGCATCATCACCTCAGAGGTTCTCGAACACATTTACGACGACACGGCGGCGATCGACGAATTTGTCCGCGTGCTTCGACCCGGCGGCACTCTTGCTGCGACAGTGCCGTCTTGGTTTCCTGAAAAAATAAATTGGGCTCTTTCCGACGAATATCATGCACCGTTCGTCGAAGGTGGACATGTGCGCATTTATCGTGGCAGTGAATTGCGAGCAAAAATCTCGCAAGCTGGGCTCACCGTCGGCGCAACTCACAAGGCTCACGGTTTGCATTCGCCGTATTGGTGGTTGCGTTGTCTAGTTGGTCCTCAACGTGAAGACCATAAGGCAGTAGCTATATACAAAAAGTTTCTCGAATGGGACATCATCTCGGCGCCGATGATCACTCGCGCACTCGACAAAGCCTTGAGTCCGATGATTGGCAAAAGTTATGTCGTATACGCGACCAAGCCGAACGCTTCTTTGGTTGGCGCCAAATCGTGAACCTTCAGCAGAAATCACTCGCCACAAGTCGCGCGTTGACTCACGCTCAGCTTTTGCAAACGGCCAATTCAATCGCCAACCTGCAACTCAAATCAGGAATGATCCCGTGGTTTGAAAACGGCCACTGTGACCCATGGAACCATGTCGAAACGGCAATGGCGCTCGATGTCATGGGCTTGCACGAAAATGCTTTTCGCGCGTATCAATGGTTGCAAAACACTCAGCGTGAAGACGGCGCTTGGTCTAATTATTTCAACTCTGACGAAAGTATCGAAGATTTCAAACTCGACAGCAATGTTTGCGCGTATGTCGGCACCGGACTTTGGCACCACTGGCTGTGCAACCACGACATCGATGCGCTTCACAACTTTTGGCCGATGCTCGAGCGTGCAATGACCTGGGTGCTGCAGATGCGATTGACCAACGGCACGATTTTGTGGGCACGTGAAGAAACACAAAAACCTTGGAACTATGCGTTGTTGACCGGCTGCTCTTCGATTCGCCACGCTTTGATCTGTGCGGCAAATATCGCCGACACGCTCAAGTCACCCAAACCAGAATGGTACGAAGCCGCCGCAAAAATAGATTTAGCGATTCGCGAGACTCCATTTGTTTTTGAACCCAAAGAACGCTGGGCAATGGACTGGTATTACCCCGTGCTCAGTGGCTCGATGACTGGTGCAGTGGCAAAATCTCGCCTTGAAGAGCAATTCGAAACTTTTGTATTGCACGACCACGGTGTGCGCTGCGTCAGTGACGAACCATGGATCACAGCATCAGAGACCGCCGAATGCTCGATGGCATTTTCGGCGATCGGCGATCTAGATACCGCACAATTTTTGCTGAACACAACTTCGCACCACCGCACCAGCGACGGCGCATACCTAACTGGATTGGTCTATCCCGACAAAGTCGTGTTTCCGGCTGACGAAACTTCGGCATACACGGGTGCTGCGGTCATCTTGGCTGCAGATTCTCTTTATTCAATTTCACCCGCATCGCGAATCTTTCGTTACGACGATCAAAACGAAATTATCGAGCCCTAGACCAAATTCTTTTCTACCCTGCGCAACACTCGCAGCGAAGCAACGCTCAACATCTCTACAAATTCGCCCGAGTCAATTGCCGGACGATATATGTTTCGATACGGTGCTTGCCCACCATCACGTGGGTCGGCGAACACATCGTGAATTGCCAGTCGACCACCGATAGCTACTTTTGGTGCCCAGGCTGCAAAATCTATTTGAGTCGGCGTTTCGCCATGACCACCGTCAATAAAACAAAACGCAACCTCAGATATTATTTGCATACTTGCCACGAGAGATTCGGCCACGAACGGCACAACAGCATCATCAAGTTGGGCTCGCCTAAGGGTCGCTAAAAATGTCGGCAGCGTATTTAATCTTTGCGTGGATAAATCGACAAGCGACTCGTCGAACCACTCCCATCCTTTTTGGTTTTCTTCGCTCCCTGAATGATGATCGACCGCAAACAGCAAAGACTTGTTGCTTTGTGCTGCGGCACCGAGCCAGACAGTTGAACGACCGCAGTATGTGCCTACTTCGACCATCGGTAATCCGGGTAATTCGGCGCACGCTTGGCTTGCTGCATCAAAGAGAGCATCGCCTTCAACTTCTGGCATGAACCCCTTTGTCGACAATGCGATCTCTTTTAACCTTGACTCAATTCTTTTCGTGTTCACTGACTGATCTTCAATGCTTTTGTGAAGTGTTCACGCCAAATCTCTTTCCAATCTGACGAAAAGTTTGCATATTGATTTACAAAATTGCGCCGGGCAGTCTGAACTTCTTCGCTCATCCACCACAAGTCGAGGTCACCTTCGACTGCATTAGCTTTTTCAGCGGCGCTCGAACCAGATAAATGCAGAATGCCGACTTTCACAAGATCTTCTAATAGATCTTTCGCGTCAGATCTGAATCGATAGGCGTCTACGTCATAAAAACAAATCGTCGGAATATTGCTGCCAAGTGTCTCGAGCCAAGAAGTGCCGAGATAACTGTGAAAGACGATTCGACTGCTCGCATACTGCGAAAAAATTTCTAGCGAACTATCGAATATTGCACCGCTGTTCGCTCTAAGAATCGCGTCTCTCTGCTGTGAGCCATACTCACCAGGAAAGAGTCGAATTCTCAGGTCTGTTTTGCTGCTTCTTGCACGCACGAACTCGGCAGTTTGGTCATACATCGTCTGCAATGTGCCGGGTAACGGAAAATACTGCAGACGATAAATCTGCTGGGGCTGATCAAAACAGATCAACGAATCAAAAAGTTTGGCTGATTTCGCGACACTTCTCGTGACGGGCGGCAAAGGTGAGCTATTGCCATTGCCACGACTCCATCCCCATGTGTAGTAACGATTCGCAACTCGGGATTCATACAGCTCGCCGACATGGGTCTCGTCTAACCCATACCAACCGCCATGTTGGTGATAATGCAACTTCGTGCCCTGCTCACACCATTCAGCAACGAGAACTTTGAACGCAAAGTGTGTCCACAACGCTTGCGCCGAATAAACATGCTCAAACCGCTTCGGCCTCGCCCCATCAACTTTTGCTTTGAACTCGACGAAACCCTCCAGCGCACACACTGGCAGAAACGCAGCAACCAAAGCATTGGCAATTTCGCCCAACTTCGTCTCGGTAGAAACCAAACCAAGATTTTTATGCCGCCACTTTGCATCAATTTTTATGCGTAACGAAATCGAGAAATTGAAGTCATCCTGTCGTGCCCACCGTCGCCAACTGATCAGCGCAGAGACCCATGCTCTCGGAGTGCGGCCCGAAAATGGCTTCACGAACACGATTTTTGGTTTGGTGCCAAGAGAAGCGAGTTTTAAGACAACGGCACCTATTGCGTCTCGCCAACCGCGCACGGCTGAGTTGGTGATTGTCACTTCGTCGTCCACTACTCTCACCGAATCGGTGCCCAGAAATGACACGACCTGAAGCGTCGCCAACATTAAATCTGGCAATACTTGATGCGCTTCAAAAAATTCAGCCGTGTCGCTTGTTGGCTTGATCGCAATCGACGTTGGTCTAGATTCAGAATTTTGCTCTCCAATCGCATATTGCTGAGACGCCACATAGACAAGATGCAGATATCGCTCGACCCAGTCACCGAGCAGAATGTCATAAAAACGAAGCGACTTTTCTACACCGTGATATTCATCCAAAAGTTTCTTGATATTCGCCAAAACGACGCCCCGCGCAGAGTCGATTTCAGCCAGACCCTCGCTGACGCGTTGAGCATTCCAGACGATCGTCACTGGTTAAATCTTATCTGCATCGCTAATTAGTCAAATTTTGACGAACATAAATGCAAGAATAGAGCCATGCAATCGGCGCTTGACGATCTTGTCACACTGTTAGATCTCGAAATCATCGAAGTAAACATTTTTCGCGGTGTGTCGCCTCAAGAAAATCGTCAGCGAGTTTTTGGTGGCCAAGTCGCAGGCCAAGCGCTCGTCGCCGCGGCGCGCACCGTCGACGACAAATCTCGTCATGTTCACTCGCTACACGCATATTTTTTGCGGCCCGGCGATCCGACTATCCCGATTCTCTATGAAGTCGACCGAATTCGCGACGGCAAGAGTTTTACGACTCGGCGCGTGATCGCTATTCAACATGGCAAGGCAATTTTCAACCTTCAAGCGAGTTTTCAGATCGCCGAACCGGGGCTCGAGCACTTCATCGAGATGCCAACGGGTCTACCAACGCCAGAATCTCTGCCCGATTTCAAAACTCGAATGGAGCCATTCAAGGAGCAAATTGGCGAGTGGTTTACAAGGCCACGCCCGATTGATTTGCGCTATATCGATGCCGACCCGCTAACCCGAAAAAATTTAAAGAGCCAGGGCCAAAAACTCTGGATGCGTGCCGACGGCAAACTTCCGGATGATCCCGTGCTGCACGCGTGCATCGTTACATATGCCAGCGACATGTCATTGCTCGACACGACATTGTTGCCACACGGCAGATCTTGGACAGAGCAAACGATTCAGATGGCGAGCCTCGACCATGTGATGTGGTTTCACCGACCATTCAGAGCCGACGACTGGTTGCTCTACGATCAGACCGCAATCTCTACTTCGAACGCTCGTGGCATCGCCAGTGGATATATTTTCTCTTCGAAAGGTGAACTCGTCGTCACCGTCGTTCAAGAAGGTTTGACCAGGTTAGTTAATCAATAATTTTTAGCGACGCGAATCCATGAATAGTCCGCGTAACGCAGCATAGTTCTCGATGCAATGGCCGGCGCCAAGCACGACCGCCTCGAGTGGTTCGTTCGACATGTTGACGGGCACTCGTGTCTCATTTGAAATTCGCTCAGCCATTCCACGCAACAGCGAGCCACCACCGACAAGATACATTCCCCGTTTCAAAAAGTCTTGCGACAACTCAGGCGGTGCAACACCAAGACATCTCACGACCGAATCGACCATTTGAGTAACAACGGGGTCAATCGCCTCGCGGATTTCTTTTGCTGTCAGTATCACGGTCTTCGGCAGACCAGTAACCAAATCTCTACCACGAACCTCGGCATCGGTGTCACCTGGCATCGGCATCGCGCTACCGATCGACTTTTTAATTTCTTCGGCGGTTCGCTCGCCAATTGCAATGCCGTGTTTACGACGCACAAATGATTGAATTTCAGTATCAATATCAAAACTGCCAACACGCACCGCTTCGAGTGCGACGATGCCACCCAAACTGATGACTGCGGTCTCGGTAGTTCCACCACCGATGTCAATGACCATGTTGCCGACTGGCTCGTCAATCGGCAAATTCGCGCCAATGGCCGCCGCAACTGGTTGCTCTAACAACTGTGCGTCAGCAGCCCCCGCTCTTCGAGTCGCATCGGTAACTGCTCGACGCTCAACTTCGGTAATTGCCGAAGGTACACAAATCAAAACTTTCGGGCGAGAGAACTTTGAAACACCGGCCCGCTGCAACAACAATCGAATCATCTTTTCAGTGACTTCGAAGTCGGTGATCGCACCCCCACGCAAAGGCCGAACTGCGACTATGTATCCCGGTGTTCGACCAATCATCTGCCATGCTTCTTCGCCTGTCGCCAAAACTTCGCCGGTTCGTCTATTCACCGCAATCACAGAGGGCTCGTTGATAACGATGCCGCGACCCTGCATATATACGAGTGTGTTCGCCGTGCCAAGGTCAATCGCAAGGTCGCGCGCCATCGCCTAGCCCTTTGTCTGTCTTTGTTTTGCTTCGCGCAATTGACTGCGCAAATGTTCACGCGATTGGTCGGACAATGCATCAAGATGTCGGTGAAACGCCGCCATACCTTCATTCGATGTATTTGATTTCTCTTGTGTTATCACCAGCAGAGCAAGGCTTACACCCGCAACAATTGAAATCGCGGCAAAAAAAACGGCGAGTGTCGAAGCGGCGATAATCATCACGAAAGTTAAATCTTAAGTTTTCTTGCGTCAGAAATCTCGTGACTGTTGGTGCCCCAATCAGTGCCGTCTTTCCAGTTCTCTTGCTTCCAAATCGGCACGCTAATTTTTAATGCGTCTATTGCATATCTTGCAGCAGCAAATGCTTCGGGACGGTGCGGCGACGAAACGACAACCAAAACCGAAGACTCGCTAAGTTCAAGTTTGCCCACGCGATGAATGAGTGCGATGCGACCGAGATCGCTCCATCTTTTTCGCATTTCATCAGCAATAATCTCAAGCTTGGGCACGACTTGATCTTCATACGCCTCGTAGGTCAACGAAACAACGTCATCGCGACCATCGGCATGGTCACGTACGATTCCTGAAAATACGACAACTGCGCCACATGATTCGATCGCCGCCCATTCATACACGGCACCTACATCAAGAACATCGCTCGTTAATTCAAGACGAGTGTTCACTGCAGTCTTGCTTTGCGATGGCGACATTGTTTTAAGTGTATCTCTGACCACGAACTGAGCCATTCGCCACTCGCAAAGAAGTGATGAATTCAATTCAGTCTGCGTATCATCTGTTTATGCCCCAAGATCCGAATGATTTCTCGTCATCGGGTATTCCGTTTTTTGACCAAATTGCCAAAGCGATGTCTGGTGCCGGCCCGGTGCAATGGGATATGGCTCGTCAGTTTGCGGTGATGACCGCGACCAACTCGAACAGCGAGGCCAATGTCGAACCAACTTCGCGCATCGCCATTCAAAAACTTTCGTCAGTCGCCGACTTGCATGTTCGTGACATCACTGGTTTGTCGACCAGTGATTCAACACAACCACCTGCAATCGACGTCGTCACACGCTCAACGTGGGTTAATCACACACTTGATGCGTTCAGGTTTTACTTTTCAGACTTCACTGGCAATTCAGCGTCGATCTCAACTGGTGCGAATCTCGAGCTCGATTCAAGCGGAGTCGACGCAATGATGGCGAACCTCACAAAAATGATGTCGCCGGCAATGCTCGGCATGTCTGTTGGCTCGATGATCGGTCAACTTTCTCTGCGTGCCTTCGGTCAATACGACCTGCCACTTCCCCGCGAACCGAAGTCAAAACTTTTGTTTGTCGCCCGCAACAGCGAAGAATTCGCCAAAGACTGGAGCATCAAAGTTGAAGACATGCAAATGTGGCTGTTGATTCAAGAATTGACATTTCATGCGATTTTTCGCATCAGTTTTGTGCGCGAGGCGATCACCAACTCAGTGAAACAACATGTTGCGGGTTTTCAGCCGAACCCTAACGCCCTCGGGCAAAGACTGACCAACATCGACATCACCAACGCCGACCCTGCGGCGATGATGCAAAAACTATTGGGAGACCCAACTTTGCTACTCGGCAGTGAGCGGTCGGCTCAGCAAAGGGCGCTAGCACCACTTCTTGATGCGATGATTTGCGCCATCATTTGCTATGTCGATCATGTAGTCGACCAGGTCGCTACTCGAATTCTTGGCAATGGCGCGCAAATCTCTGAGGCGGTTAGACGACGTCGCGTCGAGTCAAGCTCTCAAGACCAATATGTCGAGCAATTGTTCGGCATTTATCTGACTGACGACCAGGTCGAGCGTGGCGAAAGTTTCATCTCTGGGGTGATCGAACGCTCAGGCGAAAACGGCCTAGCCCAACTTTGGACTCGCGCCGGCAATCTGCCCACCCCAAACGAAATAGCCGCACCCGGCTTATGGATAGAACGAATCAACCTTTAATTCACGCGATTTAAAAAAAGATAACCAGATCCGAAAATGCAAACGAGGCCTACTGCGGCGAACCCGACTGCACCTTCAAGTGTCAAAATTACTGCAACTAAACCGAGCCCCACCCAAGCGAGCTGATTCAAAGTCTCAAAACGAACGAATGCTCGGGCACGGTTCGCGTCAGGTGCTTCTCTTTGCACCACTGACTCAAAAGCCAATCGACCAACAGACCCCATACCGTTGGTGACAGAAATTAGAATTATTCCGGCGGTTATGCCACCCACGACCCCGGCATAAGTGCCGATAACGCCGATGATCAAGAATGCAAACAGCATCATTGCTCGTTCTGACATTTGTCGGCGCAAAAATGGTGCAATCAGATTGCCGACCATGATCGACAACGACGAAAGACCAAGTGCAAGACCAAACCACGCTGTGCCCGCACTTTCGTCGCGAAGCCAAAATGCAACATGAAAAAATAAAAACCCGATCACGCCGCGCAACAACATCATTGAGGCGGCGATACGCCTGACCTGCAGGCTTCGCAATTCTTCGATTTCAATGTCTTCTGCCGGTAGTGGAGACGTGGCGATATGTCGTGGCAACTGCAAACTGGTGAGGCCGGCCAGACCAAACATCACGGCAGACATCACAAGAGTTGCGCGAGCATCGATCAACTGAAGCAACCCTGCCGGTACCGCCGCGGCAAAGCCCATCGCACCAGAAAGCAAACCGAGTTTTGAGTTTGCAGAAACCAACTGTTCATCGTTAATCACGAGTGTTGGCACGATCGCTGTCTTGCTCACGCTGTAGGTTCGCGCCAGAACCAGTGACACAAAAGCAAGTGCGAACAGCGAAACTGAATTCAGTCGCGAAACCATCAAAAGCACGGTTACGCATCGCAATACAGCGACAATGAAAACCGTTATTCGCCTTCCACCCGGAATTTTGTCGATCACTGGCCCGATGAATGGTGCAACTATCGCAAATGGTGCCAAACTCACCGCCAAAAAAAGCAACACTCGACTTCGTGCCGCATCTGGGCTAATCGACAAGAAAAGTGAGTCAGCGAGCGCAATCGCAAACGCCGCTTCGCCGCAAGCAATTAACGAGTGAACTCGCCCAAGTCGACGAAGTGGCGATGCTGGTGCGAGCCCGGATTTTGAAAGTGCTATACGCCTATTTTCTCGTATTTATAGCCAAGCCCGCGGATGGTTACAACAAGTTGCGGTTCAGCAGGTTCTTTTTCAATTTTTGCGCGCAACCGCTTGATGTGCACATCCAAGGTTTTGGTATCACCGAAATAATCGGTGCCCCAGACCCGATCAATCAGGGTTTCTCGGGTCATTACCCGACCCGCATTTGCCATCAACATGTAAAGCAACTCGAATTCTTTCAAAGGCAATTTGGTTACTTCGCCTCGAATTGTCACCACATGTTGCTCGGGGTCAATCGACACTGCACCAATCGCCACAGTACCCACACCGACGAGATCACCTTCGGACTTCGACAACTCGCCGCGACGAAGCGCCGCACGCAGTCGGGCCACAAGTTCGCGCAGTCGATAGGGCTTGACGATGTAGTCGTCGGCCCCAACTTCAAGACCAACCACGGTGTCAATTTCTGAACCTTTTGCCGAAACCATGATTATCGGCACCGAACTTTTTTTTCGAATCTCGCGACATACATCTGTGCCGCCAACTTTTGGCAACATAACATCAAGCAACACTGCATCTGGCTTAACCGCGTCGAAAACTGCCAGGGCCTCTGCACCATCGCGAGCCACTTCAATTCGAAAACCCTCGCGCTTCAAACCGACTTGAAGCGCCTCAATAAACGACTCTTCGTCGTCTACTACCAAAATTGTCGGAAGCGAATTATTCATGCTCATGCCATGACTCCTGTCTGTTCGACTATTGATTCTTTGGGTTGCTTGGTAACTCGCGGCAAACGAACCATGAATGTCGAGCCGATGCCCTCTTCTGAGCGAACATCGATCGAACCCCCGTGCTCTAGAACAATGTGCCGCACAATCGAGAGGCCCAACCCCGTGCCACCTGTGGCGCGACTTCGCGCCTTGTCGACTCGGTAAAACCTTTCGAAAATTCTCTTTTGATCTCGTTCGGCAATGCCGATGCCGTGGTCAGTTACATTGACAACTATTTCGTCGCCTTGAATCATGCTCTCGACCAACACGATGCCACCTGCTTCGCTGTATTTGATTGCGTTGTCAACCAGATTTGAAAACACCGAGACTAGATGCGATCTATCTCCTCGCACCATGAGTTCAGCCGAACCTGTCAACGAAAGTCCCAAACCTTGTCGTTTTGCCGAGTGTTGATTGGTGCTGACGACTTCGACCAAAACAGGTCCGAGATCAATCTCTGTCCATTCATCGGTACCACCGAATTCAACTCTTGAGAGATCCAAAAGATCGTCGACGATTCGCGACATACGGTGCGATTCGGTGACGATGCGCTCAGCCAATCGCCAGACGACTTCGGTTTCTGTTTCGCCGTTTAGCGAGTCAGCGAGTGCGGCAACTGCGCCGATCGGCGTCTTAAGTTCATGGCTCAAATTCGCGACAAAATCGGTCTGCACGGTATCAATTCGCGATTTCTCTGTGATGTCTTCAATCGTCACGATTGCACGCTGATGATCCATGTCTTGACCACGAATCTTGAAAAACCGGGTCGTGCCAGCAACTGCCTCAAGAACTCGTTCGCCTGAATTCGACGTTTTGATCTGTTCGAGCATTTCGTCGACTGCCTGATCAACCAAGATGTCGACATACCTCACACCAGTCATCGCTGCTGCTGCATTGTTTCTCAGTCGTCGATTAAGTTTCGCGTCAACTATCACGACGCCGATCGGCAAAAGATCTAGCGCATCCATCAAACTTTCAAGTTGATCTTCAGTATTTGTCGTAATCGCCTGAGACTCATTTTGAATTGCAACACTCAGTTCTTTTGACGGTCGCTTCAAAAGTAGAACCGCCACAACTGCTGTTGCCACCGCACCAGACAAGAAAAAGATCAAGTCCACAAGGGGTCTCTGAGCTTAACTTTCAGTTCGTGGAAGAAAAATCTCGCCAGTTCGGTCTCCGACGCGCGCGCGATATCGCTCGATTCCACCACGCTCGCGTACCCAACCAGAAACAATGAATCGTGTCTTTTCGCTCACATTGACCGCGTGATCACCAATTCGCTCATAAAAACGAGCGACCACGGCGAGTTGAACCGCCACCTGCAAATCAATTTTTGACTTCGAATGTGATTCGAATATTTGCTGAATAAATTGACGGTGCAAACTGTCGAGGTACGAGTCCATGTCGTCGATCGCGGCGGCTTTTGCCGAGTCGCTCTCTTCGAAAGCCTCCATGGTCGCTGCAAAAAGCTTCTGAGCCTGCTCGCTCATTTTTGAAATGACTCCGCGCAACATCGGATCTATATCGTGACCATATATACGACGCGCCGCTTTGCAAATGTTGACTACGAGGTCTGCAGACCGTTCTAACTCTCCAGCAATTTTGATTATCGCTACGATTTGGCGCAGGTCGGCGGCCACAGGTGCTTGCAAAGCCAAAATTTCAAAACACGACGCCTCAAGTTCGGCGCTACGACCATCAAACTCATCGTCGGCTTGAACTAGATAATCGGCACCCTCAAGGTCGCCACTCAATAAAACTGAGGTCGCACGCGGAATCGATTCGGTAAGAGATGCACCTAGACGAATGACTTCGGCGCGAACTGAATCAAGGTCGTTGTGAAAATTCTTACGAATTTCGTCCACTGTCGGCACCTTCCTTGCTTTGGTTGAAATCTTCGCGACACCCAGAACACCCATAACGGTAGCCCGTCAAAGATGAACTTTAGTTGTCAATAACGTGACACTCGGGTGAACAGATAATTTTTATCTCACTTGTGTTGCGACTACCCATTCGTGAAGTCGCTGTTGAGCGTCGCCAACTTCAGTTCCCAAGTCGTGTTTGTTCCATCGATTATCACTACCGAGACTGAAGTGGGCGACATCGTCGGCCAATAGAAAACCCAAAACCTTGTCGAGCCACGCACGATGCTTTACGTGCGTTAACGGCACAAGAACTTCAACTCGCCCATCGAGGTTTCGCCCCATCATGTCTGCAGAGCCGATCAGGTGCAACGGCGATTCATCTTCAAGACCGTGCTCAAATCGATAAATTCGAGAATGTTCGAGATAGCGACCCAGTATCGACCGCACTTTGATGTTTTCAGACATGCCCGGTACCCCCGCACGCAGGCAACAAATGCCACGCACAACAAGATTGATCTTCACCCCGGCGTTGCTCGCAGCGTAAAGCGCATCAATTATTGACGGGTCTGAAATTGAATTCATCTTTAGGGTTATTCGACCCTTGTCTTTGAACGTTGCTTCACGATGAATCAACTCAAGAATTCGTGGACGAAGTTGGTGTGGAGCGACGAATAAGCGCAGATAGTCGGGTTCTTTGGCATAACCCGTCAAATAATTAAACAACTCGGTTGCGTCAGAACCAATTTGCTCTTCGCAAGTGAAGAACCCGATGTCTTCATATAGTCGTGCGGTGACCGAGTTGTAGTTTCCGGTGCCAATATGCACATACCGTCGCATCTGATCGCTATCTTCGCGAACAACAAGAATGCATTTCGAATGAGTCTTCAGCCCGACAATGCCATATGTGACATGCACGCCGGCATATTCAAGTTCTTTTGCCCAGGCAATGTTTCGGGCCTCGTCAAACCTTGCCTTGATCTCAAGTACAACAGCGACCTGTTTGCCCGATTCGGCCGCACGCACCAAATGTTTGGCGATTGCAGAGTCACCCGAAGTTCGATAGAGAGTCATCTTTATTGATTGCACTTTCGGATCACTTGCAGCCTGGGCGACGAACGACTCAACCGATGAAGAAAAAGACTCATGCGGGTGATGAACCAACAGTTGTCGCTCGCGAATTACCTGAAAAATACTTTGACCGTTGAACTCGGCTGCCATCAAACGTCCCGCAGTTAGGGGTGGCCACGGCTTAAATCTCATACTCGGCAAATCAAGTGACGCCAATTGATTCAGCGCGGTCATCTCGATGAAGCCATTGTGATAGCTGATGTCTTCGGCCTCGATTTCGAGTTCTTGACACATCAGATCGACTGTTTCTTGGGCCGTACCCATGGGTATCTCAAGTCGAACAGCTCGCCCAAATCGCCGACGGCGTAGCTCCATTTCTACGGCCGCAAGCAAATCTTCAGCATCTTCATCGTCAAGAGAAAGATCGGCGTTGCGTGTAACCCTGAAAACAAAACACTGTTCAATCGTCATACCTTGAAATAGTCGTGGAAGATTCGCCGACACGACTTCTTCGAGCAATACAAATTTGGTGCCGTCATCAACACGCATAAATCGCGAAATATTTTTTGGAATTTTTAGGCGTGCGAATCTTTGCTCTCCCGACTGTGGGTCGCGGGCGACTACCGCCAAATTCAATGCAAGGTTAGAAATGTATGGAAACGGGTGCGCAGGATCAACCACGAGCGGCGTAAGCACCGGAAATATTCTGCGATCAAAATCGTCTGAGAGTCTTTCATGCTCTTCGTCGCTCAGGTCTGCCCAACTCACGACAACGACCCCAGAATTCTGCAGTCTTGGCTTTAGGTTTTCGATCCAGATCAGATGTTGACGATTGACAAAGTCTTGAGTGCGACGAGTTATCTCACGCAATTGCTGAAGTGGGGTCAAACCATCGGGGGTTGGAGTATGAACATCGCCTGCAACTTGGTCTTTAAGCGCCGCAACTCTGATCTGATAAAACTCGTCAAGGTTCGACGAACAGATCGCCAGAAATCGACAGCGCTCGAGCAATGGCACTCTCTCGTCGCTCGCGAGGGTCAAGACTCGATCGTTGAAGTCGAGCCAACTTAATTCACGGTTGATGTATTTTTGTTCTATGTTTTCATCGTACGAATACGCCGATGAACGCGTATTTGTCGAAAAACGATTTCGCCAAAAAGTCATTTGAACTTCATTTCGGCGACATCTTGGGTCGCACCAAAATGACCCGAGTAAAACCTATTCAGATGGTGTGGCGAAAGGGTTCTGGCACGAAACTCTTCGAGCATGTTTTGGTCGCCATAATCTCCGTAGACCTCCCAATGAGGTGACGCTGGGCCAAGATAGACGATGCGCGCATGACCACGCGGTGGCTCGTTCAGGGTTGTTGCATCTGAATAATTGGTCATGACATCTCCTTCGAATTGAAACTAAATCCTACCGTCGAACGATCGCGTTCTAAGATGTGCGTTTGTGGGCTCAGAGTCAAACGATGTCATTGGTGCGCTTGATATCGGGACGAATAGTTTTCACTTAGTCGTCGCCAAACCGGTCGAGACCGGGTTCGAAGTTATCGCCAGCGAAAAAGAAGTCGTCCGACTCGGCCATGGCGCGGGCGATATGAAGCAACTCGAACCAGATGCGATCGAGCGAGGCATCGCTTCGCTAAAACGGATGAACGCAATCGCCGAAGTGCACGGTGCGAAATTGCGGGCGGTTGCCACGAGTGCAGTTCGCGAGGCCAAGAATCGCAACGAATTTATTAAACGAGCGCGCAAAGAGGCCGGTATCGAAGTTGAAGTCATTTCTGGCGTTGAAGAAGCCCGTCTCATTCATCTAGGTGCCAAATATGCGGTAGCAGTCGGCGAACAGCCGATGTTGCTTTGCGACATCGGCGGAGGCTCAACCGAGGTTGTTGTCGGCTCGGGCGATGAAATTTTGCTTTCACGCAGCTTCAAACTTGGCGCAGTTCGTTTGACCGACAGATTTTTTGGTACCGATGCTCTTCACCCAAGCAGCGTCAGCAGTTGTCGCAAGTTTGTGCGATCGATGCTTGCGACGATCAAACCCGAAGTTAGCGAACTCGGTTTTGAAGTGGCAGTTGGTT
>RFTA01000050.1 GCA_009923685.1 Actinomycetota bacterium | reverse complement strand
TGGTTGCCAGACGCTCACACTCAGGCACCGACACAAGGTTCTGTAATTCTGGCGGCGATTTTGCTCAAGCTCGGCACCTATGGCTTCGTTCGAATTGCGTTGCCGATTTTGCCAGATGCTGCACGTGAGTGGGCGCCCTATATCGGTGGCCTCGCCGTGATTGGCATTATTTATGGTGCGCTCGGTTGTCTCGCTCAGACCGACATGAAACGCCTGATCGCATTTTCGTCGGTCGCGCACATGGGTTTTGTGATGCTCGGCATTTCAACTCTGACAAGTTTTGGTATCAACGCGGCGATGTTCGGCATGGTTGCTCACGGCTTGATTACCGGCATGTTGTTCTTTATCGCTGGCAGTGTCAAAGAGAGATATCACACGCTTGAAATCGCGAAACTCGGCGGCATGCTCACGGCGATGCCGCGCCTCGGGTGGATTTTTGGTTTTTGCGCTATGGCATCGCTTGGTTTGCCGGGTTTGGCAGGTTTTTGGGGCGAGTTTCCGGCGATTCTCTCGGCGTATAACCCCGCCGAAGGCTTGAATGAAACCGTGTTCCGAGTGTTCATGGTCATCGCCGCTCTCGGCACGGTACTTGCGGCTGCTTATTTGTTGTGGATGTTTCAACGCATCGCCTTTGGTACAGCAAAAAATAGTTCGAGTCACGGCCACTCGAGCAACGATGATCTGCACGATGTGACTACCTTCGAATGGATTGCGTGGACACCTTTGCTTCTCGGCATTCTCGTGCTTGGCGTTTTGCCGAACTTGTTGTTCAGCGTGCTCGACCCGGCAGTGCAAGTCACTTTGAGCGCGTTCGGGGGATAATTTGCAGAATTTCCAAATCTTCGCCGCGCAATGGGTTGCGCCGTCGATCGACTATTTCGGTCTTGCGCCAGAACTAGTTCTGGCCGGCGGTCTTTGCCTGGTGTTGATGCTCGACCTGTTTATCGATGAGCGAAAGAAGTGGATTCTCTCGGCAATTTCGTCGTTCACTTTGTTGTTCGCGATGGTGCCCGTGCTGTTGCTGGCATTGTCAGATACCGAAGTGCGAACGATGTTTGACGGCAGATATGTAGTCGACAACTTCAGTCTTGTGATGAAGGCCGTGTTTCTTCTCGCCGGCTATGTCGTCGTATTGCTTTCGAGTTCGCATATCGAGCAGGGCGAGTATTGGCGCGGTGAATATTGGTTTTTGTTGCTGACGAGTTTGCTAGGCATGTTGATGATGACCTCGTCGCGTGATTTGGTCAGCATGTTTGTCGCGCTCGAATTTTTGTCGATTCCCGCATACATGTTGGCGGCTTGGCGCAAGCGCGACCCAAAAAGCAACGAAGCCGGCGTCAAATATTTCATGCTCGGAGTTTTCGCGTCGGCGGTCATGCTGTATGGCATGTCGTTGATGTACGGCGTGGCAAACTCGACACTCTTCACCGACATTGCCAAGAACTTGACCGCAACAGGCGAGTTTTCCTCGGTACATGCCTTGTCGGTGGTGTTCGTCATCGTCGGATTTGCATTCAAGGTCTCTGCGGTTCCATTTCATACTTGGGCGCCCGACACATATGAAGGTGCACCCACACCTGTGACGGCGTTTTTATCCGTGGCGTCAAAGGCAGCCGGCTTTGTGGCTCTTGTTGTTTTGCTATACACCGCGTTTCCTCAGGCGCAAGATATTTGGCAGCCATTTATTTGGATTCTTTCGGTATTGACCATGACTATCGGCAACGTCTTGGCACTGAAGCAAAGCAACATCGTGCGCATGATTGCATACTCGTCAATCAGTCAGGGCGGTTTTGTTTTGATGCCGCTCGCTGTTGCGGGCTTGGCTGGCTCTGGCACGACAGCTCTTCGATCAGTCGTGTTGTACATGATCGTCTATGCGGCGACCAACCTCGGCGTGTTCGCAATTATTCTCGCGGTTGCCAACAAGACCCGTAGTGGAGAAATTTCTAGTTACGGCGGATTGTTCTCGTATGCCCCGGCGCTTGGCGTGCTGATGACTTTGTTTTTGGCGTCGTTGGCAGGCATTCCGCCACTTGGTGGATGGATCGCCAAATTCGTTGCATTTCAGTCGCTGATTCAGTCTCAGTCTGCATGGGGCTACGCATTGGCGATCATCGGTGCGGTCAATTCGGTCATTGCGTTTGGCTATTACGGCAATGTGATGCGCGAAATTTGGATGCGACCCGTACCCGACGAAGACGTCACGCCAATTCTGGTGCCGGGAAGTTTGAAATTGTCGCTAGCTATCACCGCAGGTGCGACGCTGGTATTCGGCATCTTGCCTGGTGTTGGTTTGCAATTTGCAGATCTTGCAGAAATCGCCGGTGCAATCGTCAGATAGCGAAATTTCTGTCGCCATTGTTGCGGCAGGCGGTGCGATTTCGTTCGAAAAGTTCATGGAGTTGGCGCTTTATTCGCCAACTGGTTTTTATACAAGCACTGGTCGGGCAGGCAGACGTGGTGACTTCATAACGTCACCCGAGGTTGGGCCTCTATTTGGTGCCGTCGTGGCTCGGGCGATTGACACGAGGTGGCACGATCTTGACCGACCAAAAAATTTTGATGTCGTCGAAGTTGGCGCAGGACCAGGCACTCTTGCCCGCAGCATTTTGACCTCCGACCTTGAATGCCGAGATGCGTTGAGATATGTCGCGGTCGAGATATCAGATGCCCAGCGCGAGACGCACACAGTCGAGATGAATTCTCGTTCATCAATGCCGACTTCACCGTTCATCGGTGTGGTTATCGCCAATGAACTGTTAGATAATCTGCCGTTTCGACTATTCGTTTTTGATGGCACCTGGCAAGAAGCATTTGTAGCCAAACAAGGCGATTCGTTTGTCGAGGTGCTGCGCAAGGTCGATGATGCACCTTCGTGGTTGCCGCAAATCGCGCCCCATGGCGCGCGAGTGCCCGTGCAAAGCGCAGCAGCACGATGGCTCTGTCATGCAATTGAAATAGTTCAAAACGGTTCGGTCATTGTGTTCGATTATTGCTCGACGACTCTTGACGCTGTTACAGCGCCGTGGCGAGATTGGTTGCGCACATATCGACTGCACGAACCAGGCGAGCATTATTTACGAAATTTTGGCGAGCAAGATATCACGAGTCATGTGATGGTTGATCAGCTGCACCTTGTTCGACCCGCTGATCGCGTTGTCTCGCAAAGAGAGTGGTTGACGCACAACGGCATCAATGAATTAGTGGCTGACGGTCGCAATTATTGGCAGGCGCACGCCGCCAAACCTGATGTCAAGGCGATGAAGATGCGCAGCCGAGTCAGCGAAGCCGAGGCTCTTTGTGACCCAAGAGGCCTCGGCAATTTCAAAGTGCTTGAGTGGCGCAAATAACCAAACCACCGACACCCGTCAAAACCCACCTACTGTAGAGACATCAATATAGATAGTTTTGAGATTTAGATGGATGATTCGAGACCGCAAATATCGATTTGCATTCCGACATATAACGGCGAAAAATATATTGCGCGCACAATCAAAAGCGTTCTGAGTCAAACTTTTTCTGACTTCGAGATAATTGTCTCAGACGATGGCTCAACCGACCGAACTTTAGAGATCGTGAATTCATTCGACGACGTGAGAATCACACGAATCGACTCATTATCCAAAGTTGGCGCCGAAGAAAATTGGAACAATGCCGTGGTTAATGCCCGTGCCGACCTGATTAAGTTGGTGTGTCAAGACGATCTGCTATACCCCGAATGCCTACAAACTGAAGTTCAAGCGATGACGCTTGCTTCGAATCAAGACGTCGCTTTTTGCTTTAGTTTGCGAGATTTCGTAACTCCAAACGAACGGTTTATCAAGGGGCGCCGAGTCGGAGTCGTTGATCAGACGAAATATTCGAAAAGTCAGATTCTTCGCAAGATCGTGCGTAGTGGAGGCAATCCGATTGGCGAGCCGATGGCGATCACATTTAGAAAAAGCGCGTTTCTAAAAACCGGCAGATTTAGGGGTGATTATGTAATCGACCTAAACATGTGGGTCGGTCTACTGAATCACGGATCTGCTTTGTTGATCGCGCGACGTCTTTCGGCGTTTCGGATCAGCAAAACATCGTGGACTTCAAGTCTCAAAAAGTCGCAGTTTCAATCGGTTCGATCTCTCGCCAAAAAAATCTATGACGAAAATAAAGATTCGATCTCGCAACTCGACCTCTTGCAGGGTCAAATTGTCGGCAGATTTCGGGCGGCCATTCGACAGATTGTCTCCAAGTTAATTATTTTCGGTGACCGGCTTCTCGGGTCGACTCGTTAACCAAGCGCCCAAAATAACCACCAGCATTCCGACTATTGAAAGCAGCAGAATTTTCTCGTCGTTAAATAAAACACCGAGTACCGTGCCGACAATCGGCGTGAAATATGTTGGGATCATCGCCCGAACTGGCCCGGTGCGTTTGAGAAGTGTGCCGAACAACAAGAATGCGATTCCTGATCCGAGCGCGCCTAAAAAAATCGTCGCTCCAAACATGTTCAAACTAAATGTCGTCGACCGCATTGCGTTGATGCCAAGTGGCGCCGAGAGCAAAGTCGA
>RFTA01000049.1 GCA_009923685.1 Actinomycetota bacterium | reverse complement strand
GTTTTTCGCAACCGGCACATCGGTCGCCTTTGTCTGGCCACAGGTCGTTCGTGTTTTCGCCAAGAATTCGACCGAAGGCATCTCGCCTTATTCGTTTTTACAAGGTTGTTGCGGGTCGCTGATGTGGACTATTTATGGCATAACTAAGCCTGAGGGCCAAGTTGCGCTGTCAAACGGCTTGCTCGTGATTGCGTTGTCGTTGATTCTTTTTGTATGTGTCAAACACAAAAAAATTGCATGGTTTGTTCCGGTACTAACGCTCGTGCTGGTCTGCGTGATCGGGTCTTTAGTAGCCAATTACTCGATCACCATGATGGGTTGGTGCACAGTCGCGATTGGTGCACCAGCAATTATTCCGCAGGTTGTGCGCGTTTATCGAACCGAGCATCTTTACGGTGTGTCGGCGGCGATGTACGGACTGTTGTCATTTTGTTGTTTGACTTGGTTGATTTACGGGGCAATGATCGACGACTGGTTTGTTTCGCTACCAAACATTGTGGGCACACTCGGCGCGTTTTATATATGGCTACGTGCAGTGCGGTCACACCGCAAGTTTCAGGCGCCAGTCGAGGCGACGACTTACTAACTAAGTTTTAAGTTTGTTGCGACTTCGCCGCAACGCGGGTGACGCACGGTTAGAGCAACTTCAGTGCCTCGACTCGCGCGCACGACCCAAGAATGCATTACTCGATCTGGCGTGCCATCTGACATCGCGCCTCCATTCAAGAGAAACACTGATCGACCTGTCAACTGACCGACTTTTTCTTTGGCGGCACAGCCGACGGTAGTTGCGCCAGAAATCTCAACTGTAATTGGCAGAACAAGTTTGTGATCGTGGGCGAGTCTTGTGATTTCGGTACCGAGCCAACCCGTGTTGGAGACGCCAAGTTCAACTCGCCAAGTGTCGTTGCCCAGCGATTCGGCCTTTGTGTGTTTGATTTCGAGTTTTGGCGACGCCATTGCCTGGTACACGGCAACTTCGGCGTGCGCTGCGATCTCGGATCGCAATTTTTTTGACGGTGCGTTGATCCAAATTTTGAATGCATCTGCGCCACCCAACTCGACTTTGCCGAGTTGCGGGTGATCGAACTTGTACCACTTCACGTAACTATCTGGCGCGTGCGTGTCAGACCAACGACATACGGCGAGATCTTGTTCGACAGTTGGTCCGACGTACCAAATATCTGTCGACGAGTGCTCGCCGGTCGCGTGATAGACAGCATCCCAAAATTCAGTTGTCCACGAATAAACACCGAGGTGGTCGTATGCCCAGTCGTCGCCGGCGCCGCCCATCACCGAAGATTTGTCCCATGTGAGATCTTCGAATACCGAGTGCACCGGATACGTAGTTAAAGGCGTCGAGTGCTTGCCAAACTCGTTGAAGAAAAATAAATCAACAGGTGGCAACTGCGAATCGGGTTTGCTGCTGCTCGGGCGCAACATAAAACCGCCGGCGGTGTGAAATGCGTTGTAGCCGCAAACATTCGGTCGCGCTTTTACCGCGCGCACGAGCGAATCTGTTTCTGGTTCAGATAACGGGTGATCGCCCGAGCCGAGAACGCTCACGCCCCAACCGGCAGGAAAGTTTCTGTTCAAATCGAGACCGGCCGGGTCGCGCGGTTGGTCGATGGTGAAGCCGTCGTAGTTTTCGATCAGGCCTTCTTGAATCAATCGGTATCGTGTCGTGCCACGTGGTGCGCCGAGCGGTCCGACGGGCACCATCACGCGAGCATCTTGTTGATGTTCGATCCATCCGCCATCGGGGTCGGCGATGCGCATCGTCAAAATTCGTCCGTCGCCGTCGATGTCTTGCGGATGAAGACCCGGCCACAAATGACCATCGCGCCATGGCCATGGTCGCACACTCGAGCGATGAAAGAGAGGCTTGACGGCAAGTGCGTCTTCGACGCCGTCGGGGTTGACGCGTGGGGCAATATAAAAAGTTCGCGTGCGCAACGCCTCGAAAACCGTTTCATCGCGTGCGTTAAATTTCTCGACGAGATCTTGAATTATGTATAGCGCCGCTGCGCCGCCTGTGACCTCGGTGGCGTGAATGTTGGCGTCGATCCAATGTGCAGGTTTCGTATCGTGCGCGCCCGTTGTCGTGTCGGTGATTGTCGCGAGCATCAGGTCGCGGCCCTTATGTGATTTGCCATACGACTCGATGCTGACAAGTTTCGGGTTTTTTGCGGCGATCGCGTTCAGCCACGCGACCATTTCGTCATATCGCAAGAACCGATCAAACTCATAACCGTTAATTGTCATATTGCAAAACTAGTGCGAGTCGGTGGCGCTAGATAAATGACGAGTAATCTTTGTTCGATGTCATCTGCGCCAAACTCAGCAGTCGAGCCAGAGTCAGTCGCTTCAAATGTCGCCAAGCCCGAGAAAATGTTGGCCGGCTTTCCGTGGGTTTCGGCGATTGTTCTTTACACCTTGTCTTGGGGCTGGTCACTGCTTCGCCCCAACACTCTCTATTGGGACGACTGGGAAGGCTATTTCAATAAACCTGCGGGTGACGCCTTCAAGTCGGTGACCAAAATGGGTCGTGCGCCGTGGGCTGGTTTCTTAGAATTTTTGTTGCTGAACATCGGAACATGGGCAGTTACTGCAGCGACGTTTGTGGCATTTTTCGCAATTTCAATATTTTTGTTCGTAATTTTGAGAAATCAAAATATTTTGAAACTTTCTCAAACTAGAGCAATCGTCGTGGCATTTTTGTTAGTGCCCGTGAATCAAGCACGAGTGGCAGTTTCAATTTTTGATTACACGACGTCGTATTTCTTGTTTTATCTCGGCTGGTTTGTGTTGGTTCGGTATCGATCGGTCAAAGGTTTCGTGTTGGCGTGTGTGATTTTGTTTCTGAGTTTCAAGACGCACAGTTTTTTGTTTTTTGTGCTGTTGCCGTTCTTGCATTTTTGTTGGCTAAACAAGTTGCGCCTGCTTGATTTCAAAAAACTGAGTAGTGCCCATTTGCAGGTCGCGATAATCGCCGCTCTTCCAGTGCTATATGTTTTTGCACGATCGGTGTTTTGGCCGCCAAGTGAAAGTTGGCAGGATTATCAAAAGCCAACTTCGACTGGTCTACTAACAGGTCTATGGCCAGTGTTGATCGGCTTGGTCGTGCTGTCGGCTATCGGTTGGCGCAAGTTGAAACAGAAACGAACGCACCTCGGCTTTACTTTGTTTATCGTCGGGTTTTCGATCACGGCGTTGGCGCTGTTTCCATATTTTGCAGGTGAACTTTATGTCGGCTATGCGGGTCGTCCCACATATTTGACCGTCTTTGAATTTCGGGCTGATTGGCGTAGTCGGCATCAATTGTTGATGCCGCTTGGCTTATCGCTCAGTGTCGTTGGCCTCAATGAGTTATTGAAATGGAGGGGCAAGAACATTGTTGTCACGACAGTTTTGGTGATTTCGGTCGCACTCAATATGTTTTGGGGTTCGCAATACTTTTTGCAGTCACACAAGCAAGAACAACTTGTCGAGCTATTCAAAACGACCAAAAATGAAATCGAAATCGCCTCGGTTGAAGATCAAACACTTCGTTTCAACGGCCGCGAATCAACGTTTCGCGGTTACGAATGGACTGGCTTTATGACGCTTGCTGGCATCTCAACTGATCGACCAGGCTGTGAGGCTTTGCCATCTGGGTCGGAGCTTACATTGAAGTCTGACACTTCATATTTGCAAGCGTTGGCGACCCGAGACCTTGGTCTGTATTTTGACGTAACGCCATGCAGCGAAGTGCTGTCACAAAACGGCTAATCACGACCCGCGCTGACTACGATTTCGCTAGGAGGTACGCGACGTGCCGCACGTTCCAGTGTTTCAACACGCACTCGGCAAATGGCGACCTCGTTGGCGCGGGCGCATTCACGGCGTCGCCGTCGCGGTCACGATTCCGGCTGGCGTCATTCTCACACTCGTTACGCCGCGTGGCTTGCCACGAGTGGCAGTGTTCGTTTACATCGCATCCTTGCTTGCGCTGTTTTCGACATCGGCGTCGTATCACCTGTTCACTCGCACGCGACGAGCGCAACGAACGATGCGGCAGCTCGATCACGCGATGGTTTATGTGTTGATCGCGGGTACATACACACCCGTATGTTTGCTCGCATTGCCGCGCAACATCGGTATCGCTTTTTTAATCGGAATCTGGTGCGCCGCGCTAATCGGCATCGCGCTAAAAATTACATGGCGGGCTCACAAAATTTCTGGAGCGATGTATTTAATAATCGGTTGGGCAGCGCTGATAATTTTGCCGTGGGCTTATCATCGCGCCGGCTTCACGAGTTTATTGCTATTCGCACTTGGTGGCATCGTCTACACAGTTGGCGCGGTTTTGTTTTATCTAAAACGTCCGCAACTTCGACCTCTCGTGTTTGGTTACCACGAGGTGTGGCACGTGTTTACTGTTGTTGCTGTTGCTCTGCAGTTTGCTGGCGTTGGCGTGCTGATTGCCCGCGTCGGTTGACGCCCAGCGACACGATGGTCGCCGGAATAAAAAATGCTCGGCCATGAAATGAAACATCATCCCAATGTTTCGTCGTGACGGGTGCATGCCATGCGCGGATGCGATACACCAAGAACAATAAGACGAGTGCGTGCAACGAGATAATTGACCAAGCAAAACCCTGAGTACCGATGATGTCA
>RFTA01000048.1 GCA_009923685.1 Actinomycetota bacterium | reverse complement strand
GGTGTTTTTTGCATCAATACGAAAACGAGGCGAACCCGACGGCGCATTATGAAACAACTGGCCCAGAAATTTGGCGCGATTGCCCCGAGGTGACGCACTTTGTTGCCGGTCTTGGCACTAGCGGCACCTTGATGGGTGTCGGTCGCTACTTGAAAGAAAAAAATAGCGAGATAAAAATAATTGCCGTCGAGCCACCACTTGGCGAGCGTGTTGAAGGTTTGCGCAATCTTGACGACGGTTATATTCCGCCTGTGTTCGACAAATGGAACGGGCGCGAAACATTAGATCGCAAGCGAGTTGTGCGACCGCGCGAAAGCATCGAATGCACACGACGTCTTGTTCGTGAGTGCGGCGTATTTGCCGGCATCTCATCTGGGGCGTCGTTGGCCGGTGCGTTGAAAGTTGCGAGTGAGATCAGCGCAAATAGCGGGCAAGAGGCAGCGATCGTGTTCATTGTCTGTGACGGCGGATGGAAGTATTTGTCGACAGGCGCCTATACGGATGACTTAGATCAAGCCGAAGCAGCCGCTGAAAAAATTATTTACTTCTAGCGCCCGACCACGAGCACGACCAACCCAACCACGACGATCATCGCCGAAGCGAGGCGTCGTTTGTGGTCGTCTTCTTTGAGATACTTCCAACCTGCGAGAGCGGCGATGACGACGCTTGATTCGCGCATCGTCGCGACATAACCGACCGGCGCGAGGCTGAACGCGTAGACGACCATCGAATATCCGCTTATCGACATGATGCCGCCAAATGCGGCTGGCTTCCATTCGGCGGCGAGAAAAGTTTTTAGTTCTTTGGCACGAGTCACGAGCGCCCACAATGTGATCGTCGTGGCGCCGCTGACAAAAACGCTTAGGGCAAATGCAACCGCGTCTGAGTTGCGTGCGCCATATGCGTCGACAACCGAGTAGATGCCGATCGTTGCTGCCACGCCAAGCGCAGGAAAAATATTGTTGATTGGCTGACCCGAGACCAAAACCCAGAGACCAAAAATTACGACGGCGATGCCGGCCATGCTGAGTGCCGAGAGATTGTCGCCCAAAAAAATTAGACCCAAGATTGCCGCGCTAAGGGCGCCAGCACCACGGGCAATCGGATATGTCAGCGAGAAATCGTTTTTGTCATAGGCCTTGGCCAACAACATGACATATGGCAGATGACCGCAACCGCTGAATATTGACCACCACCAGGCGATGTTTGGTGGCGTGAAGAACAGCGTCCAGCCGACGAGTGCAATGAAAGCCAACGAGCCGGCAAAAACGAATTGAGCCCATAATGCGAGAAAGCGATCGCCGGTTTGTTTGACGACGATATTCCAAGTTGCGTGCAAAAACGCCGCCAAAAGCGCAAGGCTGGCGGCAAGAATCACACAGCGACTATAAAGCATCGGCGCGTATCGAACATTGGCCGACGCTGTTTGACTGAGTTCGATGTTAGCCAGGGCGTAGCGTTGTCAGAGATGAAAGCGAGTTATAGCCGCCCGATCGGCATGTTCGACTCTGGATTCGGTGGTTTAACGGTTGCACGAGCGGTGATCGACTTGTTGCCCAATGAAGACCTCGTATATATAGGTGACACGGCGCGCTACCCGTATGGGCCAAAGCCAGCGAGTGATGTGCGAGGGTTTGCCATTGAACTAGCGACGAGTCTCGTGCGCGATTTTGACGCCAAGTTGATCGTTGTGGCGTGCAACACCGCGGCATCGGTTGCGCTTGATGAATTGCAACAGTCGCTTTCTGTGCCCGTTATCGGTGTGGTCGACCCTGGTGCGCGAGCCTTGGTTAGGGCGACAAAAAATAATCGTGTCGCGGTGATCGGCACGGTCGGCACTATTTCGTCGTTGGCATACGAAACTGCGATTGCTCGGGCATCGCTAGAGATTTCTCGACCGATTTCGCTGACGGCGGCGGCTTGCCCGGGTTTTGTCGAGTTCGTCGAACGCAACGAAACATCTGGGGATGCAGTAACGCAGTTGGCTGAAAAACTGCTCGCGCCAATCAGGGACGCCGATGTCGATGCGTTGTTATTGGGTTGCACTCATTATCCGTATTTAAGTGACGTAATCGCGCGGGTGATGGGCGCCGAAGTGAAAATTATCAACAGCGCAGACTCAACTGCGACTGTGGTGCACGAAGCTCTGTTGCAAAACGAAATTGCACGATCAAGTGAGCCAAGTCGAATAAGTGCTCATGATTTTTATTCTTCAGGCGATATCGAACACTTCGCCAAACTCGGCCAAAGGTTCTTGGGCCCAGAGTTGGTCGTCGCGCGACGTTGGCCGAAGTAATTTAGAAAAACCATAACAAAAGCAACGGAGAAAATATGACTAGGCCAGATGGACGACAAGCAAACCAATTGCGCGAACTCAAATTCGAGCGCGACTTCACCGAGATGGCGCTCGGGTCGGTGTTGGTCTCGTTCGGCAAGACCCGCGTGCTTTGTACGGCATCTGTCGACGAAGATGTGCCGAGATGGATGAAAGGCAAGAACAAAGGTTGGGTCACCGCCGAATATTCGATGTTGCCTGGTGCGACACCAGATCGCAACGATCGCGAAGCAGCCAAAGGCAAACAGGGTGGTCGCACGATTGAAATTCAGCGGCTCATTGGTCGGTCGTTGCGCTCGTGTTGCGACATGACACTTTTGGGCGAGCGACAAGTGATCGTCGATTGCGACGTCTTGCAAGCCGACGGCGGCACGCGCACGGCCAGCATCTGCGGTGCGTACATCGCTTTGCATGATGCTCTGACGCGAGTGCAGCAAAACGGTTTGATCACTAAACATCCGTTGCATTCGTTGTGTGCGGCGGTGAGCGTCGGTATTCATAACGGCACACCAATTCTTGATTTGCCGTATGTCGAAGACAGTTCGGCTGAAGTCGATATGAACGTTGTGATGTTGCAGGCGCAAGACTCGTCAGAACCAAAATTTGTCGAGGTGCAGGGCACCGCCGAAGGCGCTGCGTTTAGTCAGGCGCAGTTGAGCGAGTTGTTGGCGTTGGCTACGGTGGGTTTACAAGAGGTCTTTGCATTGCAGAAACAAACTCTCGCGGTGCCACCTAAACCAAGATTGCAGTAAAGAAGAATTACGAATGCTGCGCGTAGTGTGCGCTTCGGCAAACCCACACAAGGTCGCCGAAATTTCAGAGCTCATTTGTGGCGTCGTTGAATTGCTGCCACGACCTGCTGGTCTTGCTGATGTGGTCGAAGATGCCGACTCGCTCACGGGCAACGCACGATTGAAAGCCGTTGCGATTTGTAGCGCCACCGATATGCCGGCGCTTGCCGACGACACGGGCCTCGAAGTCGATGCTTTAAGCGGTCGACCTGGTGTGTTAACGGCGCGATTTGCGGGGCCAGGTGCGACCGATGCACAAAATCGGGCGATGATGCTGCAAGAACTGCGCGGAGTCACGAATCGTTCGGCACGATTTCGCACCGTTGCATTATTGCGCATGCCGGATGGTCAAGAAATTATTTGCGAAGGCGTTTGCGAAGGTTCGATCTGTATAAACGAGCGAGGCGAGCGTGGTTTTGGCTATGACTCGTTGTTCGTGCCGGATTTCGGTGATGGAAGAACTTTTGCCGAGATGAGCATCGGCGAAAAACATGCGCTTTCACATCGCGGTGTTGCGTTTCGTGCGTTGGCGACTCGGCTGGGCGAATTACCAACCGCGTAAATCAATCGACCAAGAATCGATGATTTCGTCACCGCGCACGAGGTAAGCGAGCTCATGCATCGCCATCGTCGGATCAATGTGCGCAGGAACAACACGAAGTTTGTCGCCGACCGAAACTTTTGTCGAGGCTGATTCTTTGCTTGGCACGAGCGTGGTGTGTTCGTCTGAACAAAATAAGACTTCGAAACCGTCGACGGTCGGATTTCCGTGATCCATGCCGAGTGATTTGAGGCCGACATCAACAACGAGCCAATCTTGGGACGTTGAGATAACTGTGCCCAACACGAAACAACTCTGGGCAAACGGCAAACCCAACTTTGCGTAGTGAGTGTCCATCAGCGCATAAGAGCCGGCTTGCAGTTCGTTGATGCAAGTTTCATCGTGCAGGTCGAATGTGCCGGTGCCTCCAGCCGAAATAATTTCGCCGCCAACATCTGTTGCGGCCTGTGCGAGTAGCCGCATTGATTCGGCGACGCCTAATTTGCGCTTGTCGCGACTGTCGATCATCATCAGATGACCTTCGTAACCCATGACGCCACGAACCGTTATTTTTTGCTTGCGCGCAAAATCGGCGAGTTGTCCCGCAAGTTGTGGTGCGACGCCACAGCGCTTCAAACCCACATTGACATCGATGAGCACATCACGTAAACCGGCACTCGCTGCGGCAATGATCGTCGCGTTTGAGTCGACAGCGACGGTGACTCGCACTTTCTCGGAGACTTTGGCCAGTGAGTTGAGTCGGTCACGGTCAACTACTTCGTTGGCGAGCAACAGATCTTCGCCGACACCGGCTGCGGCCATACCGATTATTTCGCGGGGTGTGGCGCAAGTAAAAGTTTTGTGTCCGTATTGCAATTGCAAATTTGCAAGTTGGGTGCACTTGTGTGCTTTCGTGTGCGGTCGCAGTTTTGCGCCGTTGTGACGTAGTGACATTGTTCGCAGGTTGCCATTGAGTGCATCAAGATCGACGAGCAGGGCGGGCGTTGCGAGTTGTGAGGTCGTATGAGGTTGCATATTGTGCCGACGGAGAGACTCGAACTCTCACTGGCGGCGTCCTAAGCGCCGTGCCTCTGCCATTGGGCTACGTCGGCTTGCGCATTGC
>RFTA01000047.1 GCA_009923685.1 Actinomycetota bacterium | reverse complement strand
CGATTTCGTTCAGGTAGATGCCAATTGAGTCAGACATGGGGGTTCGATTCTTTCTATAGGGGGGTATTCGGGGGACTTGTCACATTAGGGCATCGGCACAACTAGGTCAAGGGGTTAGTGAAAATTTTCATATTTTTTTGAGCCAAGTTTTATAAGCCTTTCGTCACAATGATTATGTTTAGTTGGGTCTTTGACTCATACACTTTGATAGTGCCAATGCGTGTCGGTCTGTTCGGGGGAACATTTGATCCGCCACATCTGGGTCACCTTGTTACGGCCGTAAACGTCAGATTTGTGCTCAAACTCGACGTTGTCATCTTGATGGTGGCCAATGATCCATGGCAAAAGCACGGCACCCGAGAGGTTGCGAGCGCATCCGACCGTTTGGCGATGGTGCAAGCGGCAATTGCAGGTGTAGATGGATTAATCGCGGGCGACGACGAAATCACCCGCGGCGGCCCGAGTTATACCGCCGATACGTTGGCGGTGTTGCACGAGCGATACCGCGATGCCGAACTTTTCACGGTTGTCGGCGATGACGCAGCCGCCAAATTCGGCACCTGGCAGCGCGCCAACGAGATCGCCAAATTGTCAACTCTTGTTGTCGTTGATCGACCCGGTTCGCCACTAATGCCACCGAGTGAATTTGATTGGCGTCGGGTCGAAGTGCCGCGCCTCGAAGTTAGCTCAAGTGATTTGCGGGCGCGTTTTATCGATGGTCGACCACTTGAATATTTGGTCTCTGATGCGGTGATGCAAGTTATTTCTGAGCGCGGATTGTACGGATCAAAGTGACCGCGATTCGACAACGACAACGACAGCGCGCAATCGTTGCGCTTTGTGGTGGCGTTGCCGCGGCACTGATGTTGCCCGCCGGACTTGTTGTCGGTTATAACTCTGTTCTCAACTCGGGTAACGGCACGAATGTCAACAATGTCAAGACTTTAAAAATTCCGAGTACGCCAGTTGCGTTGTTGGCAACCGTCAACGAGTCGAGCGAAGTGACATCGATCAACGTGATTGCGCTCTCGGGCAACAGCGTGGGTGGCACGATTATCTCATTGCCCGCCAAGTCGATGGCCGAGGTTCTCGAAGGTGAAGAGCCGCGACGCGTTTCAGATTCGTATTCGGGCGGTGACGCATCGGCTTTTGTCGCCGATGTCGAAGGTCTGCTCGATGTTTCGGTCACGACGGTCGGCATTTTGCGGCGAGCCGATCTGATTGATTTATTGAATCCAATTGGTCCTGCCGAGATTCTTTTAGATTCAGATGTGCGCAACACCGAACCAGACGGGGCGTTGCGCACTGTTGCCAAACTCGGGCGCGCAACCGTTGAGACGCAGACCCTTGTTGATATTTTGTTGGCGCGTCAAACAGATGAAAAAGAAGCCGAACGTTTTAATCATCAAAAGTCGGTGCTTACAGCAATCGCCAACACGGTCGGTCTCGGTTTGAAACTTGAACCTACGGTAGACACGGCTGAACAGGTTGTTGATATTGGTTCGGTTTTTCAGCGACTTATTTCGGGTCCGATTCAAGTTTGGCAGTTTGCGGCAACCGCGGTGCCTGCGGGTGATATGAATCCGTATTCAATCGACATGTATCAACTCGACAATGCAGAGGTGACGATGATTATGGCGAGTGTCGCGCCAACTTCGAAGACGAGCTCAGAACTTACGGGGCAGTTGTCGGTGCAGATTGATAGTCCGTTCAACAATGCCGTTGTCAGTCGCGAGATTGTGCGCCGATTGACGGCCATGGATCTAAATATTGCGTTGGTTCGTGAGGTGCCGGGGCCGCCGCAAGAGGTAACCCGCGTGCTTTATGTCGACAGAAATGTGTTGTCGGGTGTCGAAGATTTGGCCAGTTTCATCGGCGAAGTTTCGGCCGGTCGCACTGGCGAGCGAGCCCAAGGCATCGACGTTCAAATCGTCATTGGTGCAACTTTTGCCAAGTTTCTCGAGAGCAATCCCGAGATTCCGACTACTACAGTGAGCGTCGGCGACGAATGACAAATTTTCAAGTTCAACCCGAGGCATTGCAGATCGCAAAAATAGCCGCGCAAGCCGCCGACGATAAGCAGGCCACCGACATCACGGTTTTGAATGTCGGCGAAGTTCTTGCGATCACAGACCTCTTTGTTGTGGCAAGTGCCGGCAATAAGCGACAGGTGCGTACGATTTGTGACGCGATCACCGATGCGGTGCGCACACAAACCGGGCGCTCGCCGTTATCAAGTGAGGGTATGTCGCAGCAGCAATGGATACTTATCGACTATGGCAGCGTTGTCGTGCACGTTTTCGACGACGACACGCGAAGGTTTTATGAGATCGAGCGGCTCTATCGCGACGTACCTCTTGTCAGCTGGCGCCTCGTCAGTTAAAATTAGAGGGCGAAAATGCCACGCAAGCAGAGACTCTTTGCCATCGGGCTTGTCTCGATCGTGTTCGGATTCTTTCCGATCGCGAGCGCGGGGGCTTCAGTTGGCAAGAGTTGTAGGACATTGGGCGAAACCAAGAGTGCGACCATCAAAAAAGCAAAGGTGACCTTAACTTGCGAGTTGAAAGGCTCGAAGAAAGTTTGGGTTGTTGCAAATTCGTCATCAAAGTCAAAAGCGACTGGCAAAACTCTCGGCGCCAAAGTCTTTGCTCCCGGTGCAGAAAAGTTTCTCGATATGGCTTTTGCCACGCAGTTTCGCGAGGCGCAGTGTCTGCTCGTAATGAAAAGTGGCTCGGTGATCGGCGAATGGAACTTTGATAAACACTCTTCCGAGACGAATATCGAAAGTGCTTCAGTCACAAAGTCGTTTGCTGCAACCTTGGTCGGCATTGCAGTTAAGAAAGGACAAATCAAGCTTGACGACCTTGCAACACGATTCATTCCAGAATGGATTGGCACGCAAAGTGCGAACATTACGATTCGACATATTCTGGCGATGACCACTGGCCGCAAAGAGTGGACACCAGCAGACATTCGAAATCCTCAAATAGACGAGGTTTTGAATGTTGGACAATTGGAGCAGGGTTTTGACCAGTACCTGAAGGTCAAACGGTTTACCCAGCCAGGTAACCGTTGGGCATATCGAAGCGGCGATTCTCAGGTGCTCGCGTACATCTTGACTCGCGCCACAGGTGAATCTGTTCAAGCATTTGCACAACGAGAACTTTTTGAGCCACTGGGGCAGACCATCGATGTCACACTAACTTCGTCGGGAGTCGCAGGTTTGTTTGCCGGATTCAGACTCGGTTGCGACGACTTGGCGAAACTTGTGCAACTTTATTTGAATCGTGGCAAATGGGACGGTCGCCAAATCATCGACGAATCATTTGTCGTCGACGCACTGACTTCGCAGGTCACCTGCGGAACTTGTGCGAAAACGGGTTTTGATACGGCGTTGATGAACGGCGCATACGGGCTTCATTGGTGGTTGAATGCAGCAGCGCCGACTGCCTGTAGTGGTATAGATATCAGTCAGTGCATGTCTCTGAGCACCAATTCCGGTCCAACTTTCAGCAATTTGCCGACGAACATGTTTTACGCCTCGGGTGCGTGCAATCAACTTGGTGCTGGCTTACCAAGCGAGCAGTTAGTTGTTGTAGTGCTTCATAAAGGATGTGACGACCCTGCTCAAGCGGCGTTCGGCAATACTCGAGCAATTGCATTTTTCCAAGAACTGGCACGCGCAGTCAAATAGTTTTTACGCCGTTTTCGGCGGTAGTTTGGGAAAACGATTTTGGGGCTATAGCTCAGTTGGTAGAGCGCTTCCATGGCATGGAAGAGGCCAGGGGTTCGAATCCCCTTAGCTCCACAAAAGTTCGGCTGTTGGTCATTTGTCGTTAACACAATTGATGTGTTGATTTAATGTTCGTTGTTTATCTTTCGTTGCACAAGAGTTCATCCAAAACAACGAGGGCAATCATGAGCAACGAAATGCATGAAGAAGTAAGCAACACATCAAATAATCGCGAATTCGAAGACGTATTAAATAGCTACATGTCGCGGCGTTCGTTGCTCGTGGGTTCGCTCGCGGGTGCGGCATTGTCGTTTGTAGGTGCTCGAGCCGCAGCGGCCGCATCAAACAGCACACCGACTGCGAAGGCAGCAGTCAACGCGATAACCGCAAAGTCGCCAAAAATCGGCTTCACTTCGATTCCATTGCAGGGCAGCCCGATGCCAACGATCGCGCCAGAGTACGCATACAGCGTTCTTGCGCCATGGCGCGAAAAACTCGACGGCAGCGGAACATCTTTCGAATACGCAGGGTTCACCGCTGAGCAGCAAGCCCAGAGCATTGGCATCGGTCACGACGGCATGTGGTATTTCGGTGACAATAAAAAAGGTTTGCTGTGCATCAACCATGAATACGGCACCAACCCACATGTCATGGGCAAGAAACTTCCGACGAGTGCAGCAGACGTTGCATTGTCACAAACCGCGCACGGCATCTCGGTGGTCGCAATCGAAAATGTTGGCGGCAAATGGAAGATCGCCAAGAGCAACAAGAATCGCCGCGTGCATGTCAACACGCTGGCGAAAATGAGCGGCCCAGTTGCGACAAGTACGTTGATTCAAAACGTGGCAGGTAATCCGATTCAAGGAACGATGAATAATTGCGCAAACGGCAAAACGCCTTGGGGCACTTATCTAACTTGCGAAGAGAACTTCAACGGATACTTCGGAGCAACTTCAACAACATGGAAGGCGAGTGCTGAACAAGCCCGCTACGGCATCACAGCCACGGGAAACGGTTACGATTGGCACAAGTACGATGCACGATTTGATGTTTCAAATGCAAATTACGCGAACGAAGCAAATCGTTTCGGTTATGTCGTCGAGATCGACCCGAACA
>RFTA01000046.1 GCA_009923685.1 Actinomycetota bacterium | reverse complement strand
CGATGGCAGCGTGCCGGCAAACATCGACGAACAGGCGAACGTCGTTTGGCAAAATATTTTTGCGATTCTCGCCGACGGCAACATGGGTGCTCGCGACATCGTCTCGGTGACGACTTATGTCGTGCATTCGACCGACTCTGTCGTGATGGCGACGCGCCTGAAACTAGTGATGAGTGCCCGTGACGCTGCTTTAAATGGTCACTTGGCGGCGAGCACACTTGTCACCGTGCCTGCGCTGGCTCGACCCGAGTGGCTGGTAGAAATCTCTGTGCTCGCGGCGAGGCAACCAAACTCGTAGCCTTGAGATTGCATTTATGACTGATAAGACCACAGACTCTGGCATCGAAGTTCAGCCGTTGTATTCGGCGAAGTCGCTCGGTGGTTTTGATGAGTCGGCAAAGTTAGGTGTGCCGGGTGAAGCGCCTTATACGCGAGGAATCTACAAAACGATGCATCGCGACCGTTTATGGACAATGCGTCAATACGCGGGTTTTGGCACTGCGGCCGACACGAACGAGCGATTTAAGTTTTTGTTGAATGCTGGGCAAACAGGTTTGTCGTGCGCGTTCGACTTGCCGACGCAAATGGGTTACGACAGTGATCATCCGCGTGCGGCAGGCGAGGTCGGCAAAGTCGGTGTGGCGATCGATTCAATCGAAGACATGCGAGTGTTGCTCGCTGATCTTCCGCTTGACAAAGTTACGACATCGATGACGATTAATTCGACGGCGGCAGTGCTGTTGTTGCTCTATGAACTAGTCGCCGAAGAGCGTGGTGTTGCTTCGTCCGAAATCTCGGGAACGATTCAGAACGACTTGCTGAAAGAATATATTGCGCGCGGAACCTATATTTATCCGCCGCGACCGTCGATGCGCATCATCACGGACATTTTTGCGTATTGCGCCAAGCATGTTCCGAAGTGGAACACAATTTCGATTTCTGGGTATCACATTCGCGAAGCGGGCTCGACCGCGGTTCAAGAACTTGCGTTTACTTTGTCGAACGCGATTGCGTATGTTCAGGCTGCGGTTGATTCGGGTCTTGATGTCGATGACTTTGCACCACGTCTGAGTTTCTTCTGGAACGGCCACAATAATTTCTTCGAAGAGGTCGCAAAGTTTCGTGCGAGCCGACGCATGTGGCACGAGATCATGTCGAAGCGATTCGGGGCCAAGAATCCGGCAAGTTTGTTGATGCGCTTTCACACCCAAACTGGCGGCTCAACATTGACCGCGCAGCAGCCGCAGAACAACATCGTGCGCGTCGCGGTGCAGAGCATGGCCGCAGTCTTGGGTGGCACGCAGAGTCTGCATACCAACGGTTTCGATGAGGCGTTGAGTTTGCCGACCGAAGATGCCGCTCGCATCGCGTTACGCACCCAGCAAATAATTGGCTACGAGAGTGGTGTAACCGACACGCCAGATCCGCTTGCTGGTTCGTATTATGTCGAGTCTTTGACTAACGAAGTCGAGCGACTTGCGTGGGAGTACATCGAACGCATCGAGCAAATGGGTGGCGCGGTTCAGGCTATTGAATCGGGTTTTCAAGTGGGCGAGATTGAAGAGTCGGCATACGCGTATACGAAATCGATCGACGATGGTTCGCGAGTTTTGGTTGGTGTCAACAAGTTCGTCGCCGAATCAGAACCGAAGTTTGTGCCCAAAAAAGTCGACCAAGAGCTTGAGCGAAGCCAGATTGCCAGGGTGGCGAAATTGCGTGCAACACGCGACCAAGTGGCCGTCACTAAAGCGCTCGATAAGTTGAAGAGCGCGGCACTCGCAAGCGACAATTTGTTGTATCCAATGAAAGATGCGTTGCGGGTCAACGCGACGCTGGGTGAAGTCAGCGACATTTTGCGCGCGGTTTTCGGTGTCTACCAGCCCCAGTGAGTTTGCTACTGTTTGAACTGCCCATCTCGAAATGCAGTTTGACTCTTCTAAAGCGAAAATGAGGTACTTGAATGTTCAGCTTGAGGAATAGAGCATTTAGTTTTTTGTTGTCGGTGGTGGTGACCATCACCGTTTCTGCGAACCCGGCTCAGGCCGACCCTGCTGATGTCTTTCCTGCCGGGCCATATTCGGCGACGATGATTTCAGAAAAGATTTTGTACCCGAGCATGTTCGGTGTTGATAAAGGTTTGCCAGTTGCTGATGTGTCTGGTGTGTTGTTGCCAAACGGCACGATTCGCGCCTATGTTTTTGCCCAGAATAAGGGCATCGTGATAGCCGACTCGACAGATGGTGCGACGTTTACGCCAGTCGGAAACGCATTCGGATCAGACCGCGGACAGGGTATGCCGCGGGTGGTCAAATTGGCGGACGGCCGATTCAGAATGTACAACATGACTGGTTACGGTGTGTCGTGTTCAATTTCGACCGACGGCCTTTCGTTCACGGTAGAAAAAGACTCCTGCATTGCGGCAAGTGATTTTCCGGGCGCGAGCAAAGGGCTGACAGGTGCATCGATCGTAAAATTGGCAGACGGTCGCTATCGAGCATTTTTCTCTGACATGGTTAAAGCTGGCACAGGCCCTGACCCACATCAGGTTTATTCGGCGATTTCAACCGATGGTCTTAACTGGAAAGCCGATTCAGGAATACGAGTCGGTGTTGGAGCCAGCGCAATCACCCGAAGTGGAGAGCACCCCGCGGCTGTTGTTCACGCTGACGGCTCGGTGACACTATTTTATTTTGACAATGGCGCGCGCCAAGGTCTTGATTCGGCGGGCAAACAAAAAATGGAACCTCAAGATATGGGGTTGTGGCATGCGACAAGTCGGGATGGTGGGTTGACTTTCTCTAACGAATACAAAATTTCGTTTCCAAGTGCGTTTTCGAATAGTTTCGGCAATGATCCTGACGTCTTTTTAGATAAATCTGGCAACATGATTTTGTGGGCGGGTGGGTTCGACGGCGGTTTTGGCGGTTATATCGGTGCCGTAAAACTCACAAAAGGTTCGAGTGCTGGTTCTGGGTCAAGTGCGGTCAAGTCGGCGCCAACTACAACGAAAGTTACGATCACATGCGTTAAGGGTAAGATCACCAAAAAAGTTAGTGGTACCAAGCCCGTTTGCCCAGCCGGGTACAAGAAAAAATAACTTTATTTCGTAATTTTAAATATTTTTGCAGGCGGGCGATCGATTGGTGGTGCCTGACGCTCTGGGTGACCGAGATAAATCATCGCTGTGATGTGTGTGCCGAGTTTGAAATCACAGAAATTAGCTACATCGTCGTTAACGCCTTTCGGGCAACTCGACCAAAAACTTGCCAAGCCAAGCGATGTTGCGCCGAGCAAAATGTTTTGAATACCGGCTGATACGGCATCGCGGTTCTCTTCGGTGCGTAGTTGTGTGTCACCTTGGTCGGTACCAACAATCAAAATTACTGGTGCGCGCTGAAACTTCGTGCGAGCCTTGGCAACTTTTTCTGGCTTGTCGCCTTCGCGCGCCATCGCATCTGCCACGCAGTTGCTTAGTCGTTCGCGAGCCTCGCCGGTCACTGCGGCAAACATCCACGGAAAAGTGAGCTTGTGGTTCGGCGCCCACATTGCCAATTCGCAAAGTTTCTCGATGACGCCGTCATCAAGCGCACGATCTTTGTCGACCATCATGTCTGTGCGTCGCTTCGACGGCGCCCGTTTGGCTGTTGCGACGGAACAATAAGTTGTTGGCGCCAGAAAGTTGGCGAGCTTTGACGATCGTTGCGTCAGGAAGTTTGACTAAGGTGCCGCCGGTGACATAAAGACCAGCTTCGATAATGCAATCGTCGCCAAGACTGATGCCAAGACCGCTGTTGGCGCCGAGCAGGCATCGTTTGCCAACACGAATAACTTCTTTGCCGCCACCCGAAAGCGTGCCCATGATTGAGGCACCACCGCCGATGTCTGAACCATCGTCAACAATGACACCAGCAGAAATTCGACCTTCAACCATTGATGTGCCGAGTGTGCCGGCATTGAAATTGCAAAAGCCTTCGTGCATCACGGTCGTGCCAGGCGCAAGATGGGCGCCAAGGCGCACTCGTGATGCGTCGGCGATGCGAACACCACTTGGCACCACATAGTCGGTCATGCGTGGAAACTTGTCGACACCATGAATCGTCAGATGCTCGCCACGGCGGCGCAGATTGAAAGTGACTTCGTCAATCTGATCTATCGGTACAGCGCCGAGTGAAGTCCAAGCGACATTTACTAGCAAACCAAAAATGCCGTCGAGGTTCATCGAATTTGGCAATGTCAAACGGTGAGACATGAGGTGCAGTCGCAAGTATGCGTCTGTGGCGTCGCGTGGTGCTGCACTCGTATCTATCGAGACATTGACCGGCACGATGCCAACACCCCGACGTGGATCAGTGTGCGCTTCGGGCAAAGATGACAAAAACTCATCTGGCGCTACTTCGCCCCAGCCAAGTTTGCGAAAAAAGACATCGAGAACTGCGTCGTTTGGCGAGACGGTTGCGACGCCGACACCCCAAGCGAGTTTCGTCGTGCTCATTATTCGAATACCTCTGGTCGCAATGTCGGAAACAGAATTACATCTTTGATGCTGGTTGCACCACTCAACAACATAACCAAACGATCGATGCCAATACCGAGACCGCCAGTTGGTGGCAAACCAAATTCGAGCGCACGTAAATAGTCTTCGTCGATGGTGCCGGCTTCGAGATTGCCGGCGAGTTTTGATTTGGCCTCTTCGTTGAAGCGCTCGCGTTGTTCAATTGGGTCGTTTAACTCGCTGAAACCATTTGCGAGTTCATGGGTGCCGACAAACAATTCAAATCTTTCAGTCAAAAATGGGTCGTTGCGATCGACCCGCGCCAAAGGCGAGATTTCAACCGGATGACCAGTAACGAATGTTGGTTCGATCAAAGTTGATTCGGACTTTTCGGCGAAA
>RFTA01000045.1 GCA_009923685.1 Actinomycetota bacterium | reverse complement strand
GACAGCGACCCTCGGTGGGTCGGTATCGGCGAACATCGAGTTGATCGTGTGTGATGTCGCAGGCGAAATCAAAGTCAACGGATACTTTTCTTCGGGTTCGCGAAACTTCGGCAACGGCAATTCGCTTTCGGCAACAAACAATCGTGCACGCTTGTCAGCAAAAGTTGGCCAAGTATCTTTAAATTGCACGGTCGAGCCAATTGCGCGCAACTGCACCGACTCGCCTCGCTGCGCGACGATGCGATCGGCGATAAATTGCGGCTCGCTATTGAACTCGGCGGCATCAAAACCAAGTCGAATGGCCAAACCCGTGGCGAATTCACTGTTTGTTCGCGACTGCCCCACCCGTTCAATCACGGGCGCGATCACTTGGGCCGTATATGAACCATACGAACCAACTAGGTCATGCACTTCAAAATGTGTCGTCGCCGGCAAAACAACGTCGGCAAACTTCGCCGTATCGGTCATCACTTGGTCATGCACAACCGTAAAAATTTCTTCGTTCGCCAAACCAGCGAGCATGCCCACCTGATCGACTGCCGTTACTGCGGGGTTCGCACCTTGCACCAAAAATACTTTTGTGGGCACCGGCCACGCATCAACATCGCCGCGCAAAACGCGACCAACATGGTTCATGTTCAAGGTTCGTCGCGGTAGTCGAGCGACGCCGTTTGGCCACTCAGCATTCACATCAATCGAAAATCCGTCGCTTGCCGACGCCAAAATGCCAGAGCCATTCGTGCCGAAGTGCCCCGCAACCAACCACAAACCAAGAACTGCCAACACGCTGCTGCCGCCGTTGCGATTGCGCTCTGGGCCGTAACCCATTCGTAAAACCGCCGGCTTCGTGTTGGCGATCAATTCAAAAAGTTCACGAATTTGCTCAATCGGCAGATCGCAGATCTTGCTTGCATCTTCGAGCGTATATTTGCTCGCCGCAGTCAAAAACTCATTGCTGCCAGTTGTTTGCAAATCAAGAAACTGAGTCGCAACTTTGCCTGTGCGAGCAAGTTCATTGCTTAACGCATACGCCAAAACCACATCAGTTCCGGGTCGAATCGCCAGATGCAAATCGGCGCGCGAAGCAGTGCCCGTCACTCGCGGGTCGACTACAACGAGTTTGCCGCCGGCCTTTTGAACTTTTGCCAACAATGGCAACAGGTGCGTGCCGCTTGCCGCGGGGTTAGCACCCCAGACAACGACAAGTTTTGCATCTACGACATCAAGCGTGTCGATGCTCAACATCTCGCCAAACATCTGATCCCATGCGGCTCCATAAGTTGCTGCGCAAATCGTATGCAAAATCTCTGGCGCACCCAGTCGAGCAAAAAGGTGCGGCATCAGATAATTGGCTTCTAGTTTTGGCGACGACGAGTTGTATAGATACGGCAAGACCGAGTCGACTCCGTGGTTCGCAATCGCTGCCTTAATTTTTTCGGCAACTAAATCGAGAGCTTCATCCCAAGTCGCCTCGCGAAACTCGCCGTCGCCCTTTGCACCAACTCGAATCAACGGCGTCATTATTCGCTCAGGAGAATAAACCCTGTCGGCGTGATGTTTAACTTTTTTGCAGATCCAGCCGTCCGTCAGCGGGTTTGACAATTCGTCAACCGGTGCCGCATCAACTTTTGTAATTCGACCAAGAGTCAGCGTCACTTCAAGTGAACATGCGTCAGGGCAATCAAGTGGACAAGCGGTTCGCGCCAAAGTCTGATCGGCGCTGTTTTTCACGCTGCTTTTCACATAGCCATTATCGCACGCCGACATCAGGCGTAAAGATGGCTATTTAGATGTTGCTTCTTGCGTCGAAAGCTCGTCAAAGGTGTCGATATTGCGAAGTTGCTTGAATTTGAACCAAAAAATGCCGACGATGCCGAGTGTTGCCACGCCACCGCCGACAACTGTTGATTTCACTCCGACCAATTGCGACACGGCCCCAGATTCAAATGCACCGAGTTCGTTCGTTGCACCAATAAAAACATTTTCAACCGCCGAAACACGACCACGTTTGTCATCTGGCGTCACGAGTGGCACGATCGCGCCACGAACGAACACGCTGATCATGTCACCTGCGCTCAAAATCATGACTGCGAAAAATGCAACCCAATAACTATGTGTCAAACCCAACACGACGGTACCCAAACCGAATACGGCAACGGCAACAAGCATCGCTCGCCCGACATTGCGACGAATCGGTTTGAACGCCAATAGTGCGGCTGTGCTCGCTGCGCCGATACCGACAGAAGCACGCAACCAGCCGTAGGCAACGTCGCCCACCAAAAGTTGATCTTTGGCGATCACCGGCAAGAGCGCAATCGCCCCACCAAACAAAACAGCAAAAAGGTCGAGCGAAATTGCTGCCAGCAAAATCGGTGTGCGAAAGATAAATCGCAAGCCTTCCATCGCCGAATGCAGCGTGGGTTTCTCGGTTTTGACGGTCGGCGCCGAAATGATTTGCAGTTTGATTCGCGAAATCAAAATCATTCCGAGTGCGATTAGTCCAGCCGAAGTTGCGTACGCAATCCATGGTGCCGCTGCATACAAGAAACCAGACATCGCTGGTCCGACGATCATCGCACCCGTCCACACTGCCGAATACATCGCGACCATTTGGGGTAGACCATGTTCGGGGGCGATCATCGGCCCGATCGAGCGCATCGCCGGCGAAACAAACGCGCGCGACGCGCCATAGGCAATCGCAATCAAAAATATTGGTAAGACACTCGTCGGGTTTGTTCGCGCATAGAACACCAACGCAACGGCACACAAAAACTCGCCGAACATCGCGGTCACTGCCACGCGTCGCCGGTTGTAGCGGTCGGCAACGGTTCCGGTCACAAAAACCAACAGCGCAACGGGCAAAAACTCGGCCAAGCCCAACCAACCGATGTCGATTTCGCGACCCGTGATGTCATATATATGTTTGCCCAACGTCGCGGCCTGCAACATCAAACCAATATAAAGTGCCGAGTTGGCGATGATAAATGACTTGACCGCGGGCGCTTGAAAAACTTGTCGCGCCGTAAGTTTTACGGTTTCAACCGACCCCGAATTGCCTTGAGCATTTGAGTTATCAGACGAATTCACAGCCCCAATAACTTAGTCCGCTTTGTCGGCGACAACTCAGATAGACAAGACTCAAGAGGTGACACTTTCAGATCTCGCACAACAAACTCGCTTTATCGACGGTGTAGGTCAGGCCGAGCTCGTTGCTTCGGGCGAAGTTTCGGCCAGCGAGTTGCTTGACGCCGCAATCGAACGCAACGCAGCGTTTAATCCGACAGTAAACGCAATCAACATCACCTGGCTCGACCATGCGCGCGAGCTTGCCAAAAAATTCAAGCCGAGCGCCGAAAAAAAATTTGGTGGAGTGCCGTTCGTGTTGAAAGATCTCGGCGCACCATACGCGGGTCAACACATGTCGAACGGCAACATCGCACTCAAAAACAACAACTACATCGCGCCATCAAATTCTTTGCTGGTGCAGAGATTCATCGACTCTGGTCTTACTATTTTTGGTCGCACCAACTCACCTGAGTTTGGCAGTGTGCCTGTCACTGAACCACTTGCGTGGGGGCCGACGCGAAATCCGTTCGATCCGAGTCGCACTTCTGGTGGTTCAAGCGGTGGTAGCGCGGCCGCAGTCGCCGCTGGCATCGTGCCGATGGCTCACGCCAGTGACGGTGGTGGCAGCATTCGCATTCCGGCTGCGTGTTGCGGTCTTGTCGGTCTAAAAACTTCGCAAGGACGAATCTCGCTCGCGCCTTTTGGTGACGAGGCAAATTTCAGCGTTCATTTTGCGGTTACGAGAACTGTGCGCGACACAGCCGCGTTGCTCGATGCGGTGCATGGCCCAGGCGTTGGCGACAGAGTCATCGCACCCGCGCCGGTTCGTCCGTATATAAACGAAGTTGGCGTAGAACCCGGAAAACTTCGCATTGGGTTTATTGATCACCATCCGACCGGCGCGAAAATCGATGATGAATGCGTGCAAGCAGTGCGCGACACTTGCAAACTTCTCGAGTCGCTCGGGCATCATGTCGAAAACACTTGGCCCCAGGCGCTCGATCAGGCAGATTTCGCCGGCAAATTCACGGCGATGTGGTCGACCAATATGGCCGTCGGCATCAACACACTTTCACAGATGCTGGGTCGCGAAACGACCAAAGACGACGTCGAACTTATGAATTGGACAATGGCGCAATATGCAACAAGTAAAACTGCCACTGACTATGCACAGTCGGTCTATTCATCGATGATTTTTCGCCGATTGGTGCAACAGTGGTGGGCGGACGGTTGGGATTTGTTGGTCACCCCGACCGCGGCGCAGCTACCGCTGCCGCTCGGCACGATTCGAAATATGCCAGACGACCCGATGGCTGCGCTACGTATCGCTGGCGATTGGATACCGCTCACACCGCCGTTCAACACGACCGGACAACCGGCAATCAACGTTCCGTTGCAATGGACGCGCGACGGCATCCCAGTTGGCATTCAGATCGTCGGCGCCTATGGTCGTGAAGACCTGCTGATTCGAGTCGCATCACAACTTGAGATTGCCCAACCCTGGGCGCACCACACGCCAAATCTCTAATCGCCACGCATCTGGCGTGCGCGGCGCAATCAAACGCACTGCAACTCTGTAACACCCTTCGGCGAAGATTACTCTTCCCCAAAAAGAAACAGAGCAACCAAAAAATGAATACATCCACTCAAAATTCAGTCAAATACGAGCGAATCGCAAAACCAAAACACGGCAGCGAAGACTGGCTTCGTTTGCGGTGGCGTGACAGAGATGGTCGTTGCACATTCGGCGCTTCTGATGCGCCAGCACTTATGGGCGCGTCACCATATTCGACTCGGTCAGATCTTTTCTTTGACAAAAGTGTCGACCCAACTGTCGAAGA
>RFTA01000044.1 GCA_009923685.1 Actinomycetota bacterium | reverse complement strand
GTCGCTTTGTGGCTTGGAACGCTAACCAATTCGATGCTTATTTCATTGCCGCTGCGCTACTGCAAGAAGAAGGTTTTATCATTCGACCTTATCTCACCGCGTCGCGCCAGTTGCGCGGGCTGCGCATCATTCGCTCGCAAGATCTCGATAACCGTGAAGCGCAAGGGTGGGAATTTTTGGATGGCATGGCGATGCTTGGATTGGCAGGCATGAGCCTATCTAAGTTTTCCAAGACTTTTGCGCCTGAACACGCGAAGATGACTGATGCGATTGATTGGTCGAGCGAATCCTTTGATGTCAACAATGCTTTACACCGCAGTTATGCCGCGCGAGATTCGGAGGCGCTTTTTTACGCGATGCAGCGCGCCCAGGCGATCCTGATCGAATATTTTGAGCAAGCGCTTGCACCTACGATGGGCAATGCTTGCATCAAGATTTTCCGCAGGCACTTACCCGAAAAAATCACGGTTCGCGCCCTACCTGAAAAAGCGCTTGCCATTGTCCGCGATCAGGTCATGCGCGGCGGGTTTTGCTTTTGCGTTGGTCGCTTTGAAGGCCCGATTTGGAAGTACGACATCAATCAAGCCTATGCCGCCCCGGACACCTGGATCACTTCCATTGAAGTCGATCAGCTCAAGCGCGAGGGTTGGAAGCTCACGATCACCGAGTCTTATTTTTTCACTGATTCATTCTCAATGACTGAGTACGTTAATCGCCTGGAGCATTTGCGTACGACTTGCCCAGGCGGGCCAAGCGGTGCAATCGGCACCATGGTCAAAGCAGTTGGCAACCATAGCTATGGCAAAACGGTTGAGCAAACCGACCCCAAGGAAATCATTTTTTCGCCGGAGTGCCCGGTTGGATTCATGCCCTACGCGGCCCCAGGCGAGACTGATCCGCTTGGGGTGCTTGAGCACATTTGGTGGCGGGTTGGCGATATCGTCACGCGTGACTATCACCAACCGCAGATTGGTGCGTTTATCACGGCGCACGTTCGCATGGTGCTGCGCCGCGCCATGCTGATTGCCCCTGATGCGTGGCTTTATGCCGACACTGACAGTGTTGCGTTTAATCGGGATGTCACCGATCAAATGGATATTGATCCGGGGCGCTATGGTGCTTGGAAGATCGAGGAAAGCGGCACCGAATACAGGATTATTGCCAAGAAGGTCTATGCGAGCCTTGACGGTGCCAAGCGCAGCGCCAAAGGCTTAAATGTCAAACGACTTACCAATGAGGATTTCGAGCAATGGCTAAACGGTACACCCCCGACACAAACCCAAGTCCAGCGGCAAAACTTCCTGAAAGTGATGGCAGGGTCGGAAATGTATTTAGAACGGACTCGACGGGGGACTGCAATCCCGACCTGATGCTAAAAACAAGCAGTTTTGATCCCTATGCAGGGTGCTTATTTTGCACCAAGACACCTTGCGCTTGCCCGCCGGTGCAATTTGGCGCTTGGGGCGTTTTGGTGAGCTTTCCCGACGATGGCTTGAAGGGTTGGATTGTGGACCCTGATCGATGCACGATTTCGATCAATGAACGCGCAAGCCGTGAAGCGTATCAATGGACAAACAAAACCGCGCCAGAAAGTTACGTTGCGTTTTTGCGTCACAAATTCAAACGCGAAAACCCCATCATAAAAATAAAACCTTTATACTAGCGATGCGGTCGCGTTGATCGCGTCTAACTTTTAAGGAAAAAGCCATGTCTGAAATGCTCAGAAAAATCACGATCAAAAACTGCGGTTTTGATGTTCAAACCGTCAAGATGGCGCTTGAAGGCAAGAAAAGCGCCGATCTGCTGAAGATCGCTGGAGTCACCAACAAGTCGCAGCCAGGGCAAACCGACAAGGGCGAATACTTGCTTTTGCAAGGTGAATTTCGCGCGGTCAACTTGATTACCGGCGAAGTGTTTGAATCGGCCAGCTGTATCCTGCCTAATTTCATTTCGGACCGTTTAGCCGGTGCGCTGCAAGTATCGGAGCAAGTCGAATTTGCGCTGATGATCTCAGCCAAGTCGAACCCAACAAGCGTGACCGGTTATGAATACACGGTTACGCCCTTGGTGGAAGCAGCGCCTTCCGATCGTCTTGCGAACTTGCTCGAATCGAGCGGGATGACCGGGACGCTTGCGCTTGGTAAGCCCAAGAAGGCCGCTTAAATGGCCCGCAGCGAAGGCTCAGTGACCTTTGTGAACATGAGCGCATCGGGCAAAGCATCATGCCATGAGTGCGCTCATTCAAGCCTGCAACTGCAAAAGGGCGAGCCAGGGCGCATTTGTCGGCGCGATCCCCCGAAAGCGCAAGGCATTGCGATGCCGCAACCGACCGGCATTGCGGTGCAAGTGATTACGCTTTGGCCGATTGTGCAAAATTCCGACTGGTGCGCCGAGTTTTGTCCAACACCTGTTAGTACCTTATCTAACTAAATCGAACTGGTTTATCATCAAGGCGGGCAACAAGCCCGCCTTTTTTATTGGGGAAAACGCAATGACAAGACCGCGAAAAGTCGCTGATCCTTGGGGAGCAGTGCAAACGACAACGCTTGAAAACGGGCAACCCGTGACCGTATGGGAAAACGCATCAACGGGCGAACAGCGGGTTGTGCCGCAAGGTTTGCATCCGGCGCAGCAACCGCTTGCTGAGGTGGTGCGCATTGAACCGGATGATGATGACGTTGAAGAAAGCGCAACGGATCGCGTCGCTTCGATTTTGCGTCGAGCGCATGATTCAGATGGCGGCAAACTCAAGGTTTACAAAATTGATAAAGGTTCGCTGGTCTGGTGCGAAACCTACACGCCTGAACAATTTGAGTCGGGCGATCTGCCCATGTTGCGCGATACCTTTGGCGCTGGCGAATATGAGCTGCGCTTATATGGTCCTAATGCCAAAACCGGCAAATTTGGGATTATTGGCAAAACGCGGGTGATTATTGCAGGCGCGCTCAAAACCGCGCCCGATTTGCGCCGCGACGATAACGGGTTGCAGCAAGTGCTTGCAACCATTGCCGAAGGGCAGCGGGCCATGTTGCAAGCGTTAACCGAGCGCCCCGCCCCAAAAGACGCAACGGAAGAAATGACCAAGATGCTCGGGCTTATGGTGACCATGAGACAAGCGATGGGGATCGATGCGCAGCCGCGCTCGCAGATTACCGAGATTGTTTCAGCAATCCGCGAGTTGCGCGAAGCAAGCGACGAGATTAACCCCGATAAGGAAAAGCCCGATTCGCTGTTAGGCGCGCTGCCCGGTGTGCTTGAAGTGGTCAAAGCAGGCATGGCGCAACAACAAGCCCAGGCGCAGCCGATGCCCCTGGTTGAGCTGCCGCCCTCCATCGCAAGCGCGCCAGTTCCGCAACCCCCGATTCAACAACCGCAACCCGAAACCAATCCGCAACCCGATCAGGAGCAACAAGCCGTGTTTAATCCCTTAGTGATTCTTCAATTAAAAGCCTATCTTCGCACCCTAATCAAAATGGCTGAAGATCAAAAGCCCATCGATGCCGGTGCGCAATTTGTTTACGACAAACTGCCCGATGAAATCGTTGAGCTGATGAATTTAGACAACTGGTTTGATTTGCTTTTTGAGGTTGCTCCAGGCGTGGAGCAACACAAGGCATGGTTAACCAAAGTGCGCGATCAAGCGCTAACGATGTTCGATCAGGTTGATGAGGATGACGACCCAAAAGCCGCGTAATTGACGATTAAGCGCGAATCCGATAGGGTTCGCGCATGTTCCTGGCACCGGAAATCCCCGCAACCTATGAGCGCCGCCCGATGATGGACGGCGAAGCGGGCATTTTTGAAACGCTCGCACTCATGCGGCGCATGGTGAACGAGTACAAGACGCAGCCCGACATGCGTCAAGCTGCGCTCAATGTTACTTTCATGACACCGGCTCAAAATGATTGCGCTGAGGTTGAAGCGCTTTACAGTTTTGTGCGCGATTGCATCCGCTATACCAAAGATGTTTATCAAGTCGAAACGCTCGCAACGCCTGATAAGACGATGGCGATGCGCGTGGGCGATTGTGATGACATGACGGTGTTACTTGCAACCCTGCTGGAATCGATTGGTTATGCAACCCGTTTTGTGATTGAGGGTTACAACGAGGGCGCAGGGTGGGAACACGTTTACCTGGAAGTGTGCCTTTATGGTGATTGGGTGCCGCTTGACGCAACCGAACAGGTTGCGATGGGCTGGCAACCGCCGGAAGCGCTGATCCGCTGGACTGAATAATGGCCCGCACCCCCGCGCTGCTGGTGCCTAATACGCCCGAAGGAAAGTTTTATAACGCGCTGCCTGATATCCCCAGGCGCGTTGCCGATGCGGTTGATGGTGTTATTCGCAAAGCCGCAGGCAATCCGGTTGACCTTGCAGGCTATCCGCTTTTTGAAGGTTCCAAGCAAGGCTTGCAAAGTCTGTTGACCGATGCAATCAATGTTTTTTCATTTGATGATATCAAGCAATATGGCTTTCAAAATGCCGCGAAACTGATTCAAAACCTGCCGATCTTTCCAAGCGATGAAGTCGGTGAACTGGTTGATTTTGCCGCAGGCAAGACCCCGATTGAGGTCGCTGCGCGACGTTTGCCGAATGGCTACTTTCGTTTCCCCGCTGCAACAAGTTACGCCTTGCTTGGCAAGATATACAAGGAAGGCGGCATTTATAAGACGCTTGAACAGCTCGGCGGCAAACCTAAGGTTTTCTACGATTTCAATTTTGGGGTTTGTTTTTCCGATGAAGTTGCGTACTGGTTGACCGCTGACCCGCCTATAGGCTTTTTTGGCATTGATCCGGTTCAAAAAATCATGTCGCAATTGGTTGCGAATTTGGACAAGGAGCAATCGACCGGCGGTGCATGGCAAGCGCTCGGTGCGCAAGTGCTCTTGCGCAAGATTGCGCAAGACTTTATTCAGCGAACCAATCTTGATGACATCAACCAATTAGGGGTGCGCGATGGCACCGCAACCATTGATGTCCAACGACAAGAAGAATTTGTAACGGAAACAATACCGGTTAAAGAATTCTTTAAC
>RFTA01000043.1 GCA_009923685.1 Actinomycetota bacterium | reverse complement strand
TCGAGACCGGCGATGCAGTGCATCAGTGTCGACTTGCCCGAACCGCTGGGGCCCATTATCGCGCTGAACTTGCCACGCTCGAAACTGACGCTGACATTGTCGAGAGCACGAACTTCGCTCTCGCCACTGCCATAAATTTTTGAGGCCGATTCGGCACGAGCGGCAATATTTTTCTGCTCGATTTTTTGTGTTGATTGACTTGTCTGGTTCACGGCTGTTAATTGTATGCCGAGGCGAGAACCCTTATTTAGGTTGCGGGAGAACTCTTAGATAACTCTTAACCGTCTTCCATCCCTGTGGAAACAATTTTTTTGCATCTTCGTCAGAAACAGCACTACCAATGATGACGTCTTGGCCGTTCTTCCAGTTGGCGGGTGTTGCCACTTTGTGTTTGGCGGTCAATTGCAACGAGTCGATCACTCGCAAAATTTCATCAAAATTACGACCTGTCGATGCGGGGTATGTAATCGAGAGTTTCACTTTTTTGTCGGGGCCAACGACAAACACACTGCGCACGGTAAGTGTGTCGTTTGCGTTCGGGTGAATCATGTCGTAGAGGTTGCTGATTTTTCGTTCGGGGTCGCCGATCATCGGAAAGTTAACAGGGGTTCCTTGAGTTTCGGCAATGTCGGCCTCCCATTTGTTGTGTGACTCGACCGAGTCAACCGATAGGCCGATCACTTTTACGTTGCGTTTGTCGAACTCTGGTTTTATTTTTGCGACATAACCAAGTTCGGTGGTGCAAACCGGCGTGAAATCTTTTGGGTGGCTGAACAGCACGCCCCAAGACTCGCCGAGCCACTCGTGAAAATTGATCGTGCCTTGAGTAGTCTCGGCAACAAAGTCTGGGGCTGTGTCTCCTAGTCGAATAGACATTTTTGGGACTCCTAGTCGTTGAGGTTTATCTGGACTTGATGGTTCGTTAACGCGGAGACGAGGATATCTGAATCCCGAGTGATTTAGTCAACTTTTACTCAATGTTCACCTTTTTGCGTAACACCCAAAAGATAGGTTGAGAGTAAGTGAAAAAATCTGCGAAATTCGCTTTGACCCGACAATCCTTGTCGCATTGGCGTGGGCGGCTGTCGGTTGCCTTAGTTGTCTCGTTGACAATTCAGTTTTTACCGACTGCCGTAGTTGGCGCCGACGCCCCGGCGGGCGACTACATCGTGATGTTGTCGAGCAATGCAGATCTGCAGACAAAAGTGACCAAAGAGGCTCGACTTGGCAATGCGATCAGCGAAGTTTACGACGGTTCAGCAAATGGCTTTGTCGCCGAACTTGACGCCGCCGATGTTCGTCGACTCAAGGCCGATCGCGACGTTTTGATTGTTGAACTTGATCGAGTGATTCGTCTCGATGATGACTCGACGAGCACAACTAGCTCGAGTACTACATCATCGACTAGTTCGACGACTAGCACGACATCAACGACTAGTTCGACGACGACGTCAACTACGAGCACAACGGTGCCGACATCAACGACCAGTTCGACCAGTACGTCTACGACCAGCACGACATCGACGACTAGTTCGACCAGCACATCTACGACCAGCACGACATCGACGACTAGTTCGACCAGCACATCTACGACCAGCACGACTGTTGCTCCTAGTTCGAACGCGCAAGACCCTCTTGCCGGCACCTCAATCGTGATGCTGCGACAAGATGTCGATGTGCAAGCGTTCGTTGCTGCAGAGAATGCACTCGGGGGCGAAGTTATTCAAGCATTCACTCAAGCAATCAACGGCTATGTCGCGCTACTTAGCGACTCTCAACTTGCGCGGTTGAGCAAAGATCCACGTGTCGCAAGTATCGAACCAAATCAGACCATTGAAATTGATGGTGATCAAGCAAGCCCACCATCGTGGGGTCTCGATCGCATCGACCAACGCGAACGAACGTTAAATGCGATGTATACCTATAACTTCGGCGGCGCGGGTGTCTCGGCATATGTCATCGACACGGGTATTCGAGCCGACCATGTCGAATTTTCAGGTCGAGTTGCGTCAGGTTATGGCGCAATCGCCGATGGTTATGGTTCGACAGACTGCAATGGTCACGGCACCCATGTAGCCGGCACGATTGGCGGTTCGACAACTGGTGTCGCTAAGTCGACTCGGTTGGTGCCAATTCGTGTGCTCAATTGCCGTGGTAGTGGTTTTATGTCGAATGTTATTGCAGGCATAAACTGGGCGATCGCCGACCATGCGGCTGGTGCACCGGCGGTTGCAAATTTGAGTCTCGGCGGCGGTTTTTCAAGTTCACTTAATAGCGCGATTGCAAACGCAGTTTCAGACGGCATAACTGTTGTCGTTGCAGCCGGTAACAACAATCGATTGGCGTGCAGTTATTCGCCGGCTTCGGCACCATCTGCGATAACAGTTGGCGCGACCACGTCGGTTGATGCGCGTGCTAGTTATTCAAATTACGGTTCTTGTCTCGACATTTTTGCACCAGGTTCAAGCATCACTTCGGCGTATTTCACTTCGTCGACGGCACTTCGAAGTTTGTCGGGCACGTCTATGGCGTCGCCTCATGTCGCGGGTGCTGCAGCGTTGCTGTTAGAGGCAGATCCGACTATGTCGCCTTCTGCGGTTGCCGCAAAATTGTTGACATATGCGACACCTGATGTTGTTTCGTCACCTGGTGTCGGTTCTGTAAACCTCTTTCTTTACACAAAGTCGGCATGGCTTGCACCGACACCGATTGCGCCAAGCACCCCCCGCGATTTGGCTGTAGTGGCTGGCAACGGCAGTGCTGCCTTAAGTTGGCTCGCACCCACAACCGATAATGGCAGCAGCGTCACCGACTATCTCGTTGAATACTCGTCAAATTCTGGTTCGACTTGGTCAACTTTTAGTGACGGTGTTTCGACCACGACTAGTGCGACCGTCACAGGCCTAACCAACGCGACAACTTATTCGTTCAGAGTCAAGGCAGTTAGCAGCGCTGGCGCGAGCGATGCATCGAATGTAGTCACTGCGACGCCGGGCATACCGAGTGAGCCGACATCGTTGCGCCCGACCGCGCTAAATCAGAGCGTGCGTTTGAATTGGTCGGCGCCAACACTTAACGGTGGTTCAGCAATCACCGACTACGTGGTTGAATACACGACAGACGTCAGCGGCGGTTATTCGGTTTTCGACGACGGCATTTCAACTTCGACTACCGCCACGGTTACTGGTCTCACTAACGGCACAAGTTACTTTTTCAGAATCAAAGCAGTTAATAGCATCGGCACTGGTCAGCCGTCTGGGGTTGTATCGGCAGCACCTTGGGCGATTGTGGAGCCAAGTGCACCGCTTGACGTACGAGTTACAAATATTGAATTAAACAAAATTTCTCTAAGTTGGACAGCGCCAGTTTCAGATGGCGGCAGTTCTGTCAGCGACTATTTGATTGAGTATTCGTCGAACGCGGGCGTTGCGTGGTCGATATTCGCCGACCCCACAAGCACAATTCGCTCGACAACCGTGACCGGTCTGGTTAATGCAACTTCATATATTTTTAGGGTCAGCGCAATAAATATTTCAGGCACTGGTGCCGCGTCAACTGCAACTAGGGCTGTTTCACCTGGCATTCCGTCGGCGCCATGTTGCGTCAATGATGTTTCGGTCGGCCCTCGTCGCGTCGCAATTCAATGGGGTGCGCCAACTTTTAACGGCGGCTCAGAACTCACCAATTACATCATCGAATATTCCACGAATAACGGCTCGACTTGGACAACATGGGACGGTAATACAGGTGTTGTCGGTTGTGTGTGCGCAAACGTGGCACGAACCGTTAGCCCGCTTGAAGACGGCGTGCCACACATCTTTAGGGTGCGAGCTAAAAATGCGATCGGTACCGGCGAACCTTCAGAACCCTCTGAGGCCTACACCCCTTGGACACCAGTTGCGCCGGGTGCGCCACGGTTGGTCGTCGCGACGGCACGCACTGGTCAAGTTGATCTTGATTGGGAAGAACCAACAACCGATGGTGGTGCGCCAATCACCGACTACACGATTCAATTTTCGGTTAATTCAGGTGTTGCTTGGACAACGCTCACAGACGGTGTCAGTACGTCGACATTTTCGATTATTCGCTCATTGACGGCTGGTGTTAGTCACATTTTCAGGGTCGCGGCGACAAACGAGGTTGGCACTGGTGTGTGGTCGACGCAAAGTGCACCGGTCACGGCAATTAGTGCGATGGTCAACGATCCATTTTCGGGGGCAATCGCAGCAACCAACTCAACTGGTTATTTGACGAGTTCGACGCTCACAGCGTCACGCGAGGTTGGCGAGCCGAACCATGGTGGTTATGCACCGTCAGCATCGATTTGGTACAAGTGGGTTGCAACTGAAACCGGCACGCTTGTGTTGACGACCAGTGGCAGTGATTTTGACACGATTCTCGGTGCTTACACAGGTGCCAGCGTCAATGCTCTGACGACAGTTGCGGTGAACGACGACGCACCCGGCGAGACCGGCTTATGGAGTCGCGTTTCAATCACGGTCAACGCCGGCACGACATACTTTGCTGCCGTCGATGGTTACAGTGGCAAAAAAGGCGCGACCCGTTTCAACTGGACATTTACTCCGGCGCCAACGCCGCAAGTTCCTGATGCACCTCGAAGTGTTCGTGCAGGTGCGGGTAATGCGATCGTGACAGTCAATTGGTTGCCACCTTTGAGTGACGGTTACTCGGCGATCACCGCATATACGGTCACATCAACCCCTGGTAGCAAATCATGTGCAACAACCGGCGCTCTTTCATGCGTCGTACGTGGGTTGACAAATGGTGTCAGTTACACATTCATCGTTACGGCGACAAATGCAATCGGTACGTCGTTAGCTTCGAGCGCGTCTGATGCAGTGGTGCCGTCGGTTGATAGTGATGCTGGTGTCGCAGCATTGTCGTGGGGCTTAGATCGAATCGATCAACGCAATCTGCCTCTCAATTCTCGCTACATCAGCAATTTTTCTGGCGCCGGAGTAAACGCATACATCATCGATACTGGTGTGCTCTCGACACATAGTGAGTTTGGCAGTCGTGTTACTTCGGGTTTTAGTGCGATTGCCGATGGTCGCGCTTCTCAAGATTGCAATGGTCACGGCACCCATGT
>RFTA01000042.1 GCA_009923685.1 Actinomycetota bacterium | reverse complement strand
ATTTCATCCGACCCGACGCTCTTATCGTCGTTGCGGGTGCTGAGTTTAAAATCAAAGTCGTTGAATCCGAATCGGCGCAAAACGCTCAGCACAAAATCGAGAAGCGACGCAATTTCGTCGGCCATCTGCTCTTCGGTGCAAAAAATATGACTGTCGTCTTGCGTGAAGCCTCGAATGCGAAGCAGTCCGTGCAGCGTGCCGGCGCGCTCGTATCTATAAACAGTGCCGAGCTCGAACAAACGCAATGGCAGTTCGCGATAGCTGCGCTGACGGTCACGATAAATCAAACAATGCATCGGGCAATTCATCGGCTTCGGATAGTAGGTGCCGTTGTCCATCTCCATCGGCGGATACATGCCGTCTTTATAGAACTGCAAATGCCCAGAAGTTTCGAAGAGATGCGAGTTGGCCAAATGCGGAGTAAATACGAACTTATAACCCCCGTTTTGATGACGCTCTCTCGAGTAGTCCTCCATTAGTTTGCGCACGATTCCACCCTTGGGGTGCCAAACAGCAAGCCCACCGCCAAGTTCTTGTGGAAACGAAAGAAGATCCATTTCGACTGCGAGACGACGATGGTCACGTTTCTCGGCTTCTTCAAGTCGATGGAGATGTTCGGCGAGGGCCGACTTTGACTCCCATGCTGTGCCATAAATTCGCTGCAACATCGGACCTTTTTCGTTGCCACGCCAATATGCACCAGCGACTTTCATCAACGCAAAATGACCGAGCCGACTCGTCGACGGAACATGCGGACCTCGACAAAGGTCGACAAAGTTTTCGCTGTTGCGATAGACGCTTACGGCGTCTGCGCTACCGGCCTCAAGAGAGTCGCTTGAGTCTGCATCGCCCTTCGTGACGCGCTGAATAATTTCACACTTGTATGGCTGATCTTTGAAAACTTTTAGTGCGGCGTCAGCCGTCATTTCGGAGCGCACGAATGGTTGATCTGCGGCGACGATCTGCTGCATCTTTTCGCTGATTGCCACAAGGTCGGCGTCGCTGAATGTTTTATTGTTCGGCAATTCGAAGTCGTAGTAAAAGCCATCTTCGATCGCGGGTCCAATCGAAAACTTTGCACCCTCAAAAAGTTCGACGACGGCTTGGGCAAGCACATGTGCCGTCGAGTGTCGCAAAACATGTCTGCCGGCGTCAGAGTCTGCAGTGATGATTGAAACCTGAGATCCATCGACCAAGGCAACGCCCAAGTCTGATTCGACTCCATTGATGATTGTCGCCACGGCCGCCTGCGCAAGACGCTTGCCGATCGATTGAGCCAGATCAAGCCCAGTCGAACCAACCGGAAGTTCTCGGGTCGAATCGTCGGGCAATCGAACTTTGATCAACGCGCTTTCAGTGGGCACCCCGTCAGTCTAGATTGCGCCAGTTTTAGATATGGGTTCGATTGACGCTTGATCTCTTTGGCGCGTAGTCGTAGACATACTCTTGACGCGTCAGTGCCTGAATTTTCAGCATGATCTCGTCTGTTAGTTCACGCAACACTTCTGGCTCTGTGGCACGCGACAAATATTTTTCGGTGTCGATCGGCTCACCAACAGTAATTTTGCATCTCTTGCCAAGTTTCGGCAGCACGGTGTCAGGGGCCATGATTTCGCTGGTGCCAGTGATGCCGACAGGAAATATCGGGCAACCAAATTTCAAAGCGAGCCTGGCCGCACCCGTTCGTCCCTTATATAGACGACCATCTCGACTGCGAGTGCCTTCGGGAAAAATGCCGAACAACTCTCCGCGCGACAACACACCTTCTACTGCTTGCATCGCAGATGTCGCGCTCTCACCGCCGCTGCGATCAAGCGGGATCATGCCGATTTTTGTGAACAACCACCGTGTTTTGAAAGAGTCCATATATTCGCTTTTACCCACTACCGACATATTGCGCGGCGAATAAGTGAGCAAAAATACCGAATCCAAAAAACTGATGTGATTCGCGCACAAGATCGCCGGGCCGGTGGATGGAATTCGGTCGAACCCTTCAAGCGAAAATCGCCAAAGTCGCTTGACGAAAAATCTGACGAATGGCCTGAAACGAGTCTGAAACTTGGTTGCGCCGACGTACTTGGATGGATCAAAATTTCTTTGTTGACTTTTGCGTCCCAACTTCATGATTAAACCAGAACTCCCAACAACGACGCTGCTGCCGTGACGCTGTGGCCTGATTTTGCAGCGGCATCAAGAACCGCAATCGCCGCAGGTGTGTCAAGATCGTCGTCGAGGGCTTGGCGTACCTCATCGAGACCAGCCATGCCGTCTCCAGATTTCGCCGACAACCACAACTGCAGTCGGTCATTCGCCTGTGGCATCGCCGACGGCGTCCACTCCCATTCACGGCGATATTGATTTGCGATCAATGCCAAACGAATCGCACGCGGATCATGTTGCGAACGCAAGCGATCGACGAACTCGAGATTGCCGAGACTCTTTGACATCTTGGCGCCATTCATGAACACCATCGCAACATGCATCCAGTGTTTGACGAACAGGTCGCCAGTCGCCGCCTCAGACTGAGCACGCTCACATTCGTGATGAGGAAAAATCAAATCGCTTCCACCGCCATGCAAATCGATCGTCGAACCAAGTTCACGCAACGCCAGCGCCGAACATTCGATGTGCCAGCCTGGCCGCCCCGGACCCCAAATGGTGTCCCAACTTGGTTCATCAGCAAGAGATGGTTGCCACAAAACAAAATCGAGCGGATTTCTCTTGTGTGGATCTTCGATTTGTCCACCACGTTCAGCCGCCAAGTTCAACATTGTTGCCTTGTCGTAATTTGAAACATTGCCGAAAGTGCCGAATTTGGTCACGTCAAAATAAACGCTCTGACCGGCCTGATAAGCAAAACCCTTTTCGATGACCATGCCGATGAAACCGCGAATGTCGGCGATCGCCGATGACGCACGCGGTGTGCTGTAAACATCAAGGGCGTTCAATGCCTTCATGTCGGCATTGAATCTCGCTTCTTCGCCGGCTGCAAGATCTAGATAATGAACGCCGAGTTCTCGGGCCTTGGCGAAAAGCGGGTCATCGACGTCGGTGACATTGCGCACGCACTTGACGGTGTGACCGCGATCGATAAGCCGTCGTTGCAGAACGTCATAACTGATGAACGTGAATGCATGACCAATATGAGTCGCGTCATACGGCGTGATGCCACATGTATACATCAGCACTTCTCGATCTGCGACGAAATCTACAACACGCTTTTTTGCGGTGTCGTAAAGCTTCAATGTCAAGTCGTACCGCCACGCTCGGGAATGCCGGTAAGTCTCGGCGCCACTCTTGTTTTGTAGCGAACATTAAGTTGGAGCAAGACCGCGGTGAAAGCTTCGATCGCCAATGCATTCGACAATGTGCCTGCATTCAACGGGCGACAACCAGGAATTTTGGCGACGATGTCGCTGATCGTCGCAGTCGCGACGGGGTCATCCGAACAAATCAAAACATCACTGTCAACTTCATGACCTAGTCGACCTAGTTCTGTGGCCGGTAAATGCTGAAACGCGGCGACTACTCGTGACAACGGAATCTCGGCCTGCACGTGCGCTGCGATACTTCCTCGCGGCGGCACAAGAGGCTGAAACTCTTTGCCCACCCTCACTAATGCGTTGGCCATCGTGACGACGATTTTGCCGGCCAGATCTTGGGTGTGCTCGTTGACCACGGTTGCCGCCGAATCCCATGGGGTGGCGATTACAACAAGTTCGCACTGTGCTGCGGCGTCGTTGTCACCACCAGAAATTTTTAACTTGTATTCGGGCCACTTTTTGACAAGTTCGTCGCACACCAGCTGCGCTCTTTTTGAGTCACGCGAACCCAGCACAATTTCGTAACCGATCGACGCCAAACGAAGCCCCAATGCACTGCCTGCTGGTCCGGTTCCACCGAGCAATCCGATGCGCATACTTGGCAACGCTACCTATCAATATGGCTAGAAAACGAGTTCTATCCGGCGAGTTGTCGGCACAAACCAATGCTCAAGTTGAAACCCATCGAGACCAACTACCGTTGAATGCGTGGGAATCTTGAACGGTAAAAATATCGTCATTACTGGTGTGCTGACCGAGGCCTCGCTCGCATTTGGCATCGCTCAACTCGCCCAGCACGAAGGCGCAAAGATCGTGTTGACTGGTGCGGGTCGCGGGCTTTCGATAACGCAACGCGCTGCCAAAAAACTCACGTCGCCGGTCGAAGTAGTCGAGTTTGATGTCACAGTCGATGAGCACACCGCAAGTGCAAGAAACGAAGTGCAAAAAATTCTTGGTCGCGTTGACGGAGTGCTGCACTCGATTGGTTTCGCGCCCGCGGCATGTCTTGGTGACGACTTCATGGCGGCTACTTGGCAAGATGTTTCGACCGCGATGCAGATCTCGGCATATTCGCTCAAAACTTTGGCTGACTCATTCGTGCCCCTGATGACTTCGGGTGGCACGATCGTTGGGCTCGATTTCGACAACACGGTTGCCTGGCCCGCATACAACTGGATGGGCGTCGCAAAATCTGCACTTGAAAGCACGAACCGCTATCTCGCCAAAGCCCTCGGACCAAAAAACATCCGTTGCAATTTGATCGCCGCCGGACCGATTCGCACAATGGCGGCAAAATCGATCCCTTCGTTTAGCGCGTTCGAGGATATTTGGAGTGACCGTGCCCCACTCGGATGGAATGTAAACGATTCGACTTCAGTTGCACGAAGCGCTGTCGCACTTTTGAGTGATTGGTTTCCGTCCACGACCGGCGAGATAGTCCATGTTGACGGTGGTTTTCACTCAACAGGCGCCTGATTGCGATCAGTAGGCATGCGCGTGAAAGTCAGATCAGGTTGCGTCGCGCTCATCGTCTGGGTTTTGACGAGCCTGATGTTTGCGACTTCGGTTGCACGAGCGACAAATGACGTCGCTTTCGACTCGCAGTGGGGTCTTGATGTCATAAAAGTAAGCGAGGTGTGGGCGCTGTCGACTGGCGCTGGTGTAACAGTGGCCGTCATTGACTCGGGTTCAGGCCCTAACCCCGATTTGACGCAAAATTTAATAGTTGGACGATCGATCGTCCGCGGTCGAATCGGCGATTCGTCATCTGATGTCGACTTGGTTGGACATGGCACGCATGTTGCGGGAATCATCGCTGGTCAAAGC
>RFTA01000041.1 GCA_009923685.1 Actinomycetota bacterium | reverse complement strand
CAATGGCTAGAGTATCCGAATGCTGCTGAATATCATTTGGCGGCGATGACCGAGATTCTTGATCAAGAGTCTCGTGACTACCGAAACTAATTTCGAAAGGCTCATTGAGTGAAGGCAGCAGTTTGTCGCGAGTTTGGTAAACCACTCGTAATCGAAGAAGTCAATTTGGCAAAACCACAGTCTGGTGAATTGCGGATAAAAATTTTGGCAACCGCAATTTGTCACAGCGATATTTCATACGCCGACGGCGCCTGGGGTGGCACATTGCCGGCAATTTTTGGGCACGAGAGCGTCGGCATCGTCGAAGAAGTCGGCGGTGGTGTGACCTCGGTAAAAGTTGGCGAACAGGTCGTCGTAACTTTGATTCGTTCGTGCGGTCATTGTCGTGGATGTTCACGCGGAATGCCGGTGACTTGCGAGACTTCGTTTCCGCTTGATGCCAAAAGTCCGTTGACGTCGAAGTCGGGTGAGTCGATCGTGCAGGCGATGCGCACGGGCAGTTTTGCCGAATATGTTGTCGTTCATGAATCGCAAGTTGTGCGGAGTGATCACCGGTTTTGGTGCCGTGACGAACACTGCGAAAGTCGAACCGGGTAGCCATGTCGTCGTGATCGGCGCCGGTGGTGTCGGCTTGAATTCGGTGCAGGGTGCGCGCGTGAGTGGTGCGCGTTCGATCATCGCGGTTGATTTGTCAGATTCAAAAATTGAGGCAGCGAAAAAATTTGGTGCGACACACGGCATCAACTCGGGCAAAGAAAAAGTCGGCGAGCGAGTATTGGCACTCACAGATGGCCGCGGCGCAGATTATGTCTTTGTGACGGTTGGTGCAAAACAGGCATTCGACTCTTCGTATGGCCTGCTTGCAAAGTCGGGCACGGTCGTGTTGGTTGGTATGCCCGCAAACGGCGTGATGTCAGAGATCGACCCAGGCACGATGGCTGCATATAGTCAGAACATTCTCGGCTCGAAGATGGGTTCGGCGAGAATTCAGGTCGATATTCCGAATCTCATTTCGCTCTACGAGCAGGGTCGTCTGAAATTAGATGAACTGGTCACCAAGACTTACAATTTAGACGAGATTAACGAGGCGATCGCGGCCGTGAAACGTGGCGACGCATTGCGAAACGTGATTGTGTTCTAATAATTTAAAAATAGATAGGTGGCGTGATGAAGATCGAAAAACTTCAAACATTTGTGGTTGGCAACCCACCACCGCGCACAGGTGGTCGCTACTTCATTTTCGTAAAATTGACTACCGATACGGGTGTGACCGGTATCGGAGAAATTTATACGGCGACATATTCGCCACAAGTCGTTTGCAAAGTCGCTGAAGATATTTTTGCTCGCTATGTTTTTGGTACTGATCCGTTTCATATCGAGAAAATGTGGCGACGAACATATGGCTCGGGTTTCGCGCATCGCCCAGACTTCAGCACTGCAGGTGTGGTCAGCGGTCTCGAAATGGCGATGTGGGATATCTGTGGTAAAGACACTGGCAAGCCCGTTTATGAACTGCTCGGCGGTCAGGTTCACGATCGGTTGCGTTGCTACACATACCTGTATCCGCCACATGAGTTTGATGCACACTCTGATCATCCGCTTTATAGCGACCCAGAAATGTCGGCCGAGGCGGCCGTGCGCGAAGTCGAGCGTGGTTTCACGGCGGTAAAACTTGACCCGGCTGGTCCGTATTCGGTTTATGACGGACGCCAACCATCGCTTGTTTCAATCGATCGCAGCGTGCGAATGGTTGCGGCGATTCGCAAAGCCGTTGGCAATCGCGCCGATATTTTGTTCGGCACGCACGGACAGTTCACGGCGTCTGGTGCGATTCGTTTGGCAAAACAACTCGAGCCCTATGACCCGATGTGGTTTGAAGAGCCGATTCCGCCTGACGCGCCAGAAGAAATGGCCAAGGTTGCAGCACATACGAGCATTCCGATCGCGACGGGTGAGCGCTTGACATCAAAGTATGAGTTTGCTCGCCTGATGCGAGTTGGTGGGGCGTCGATTATCCAGTTGGCGACTGGTCGTTGCGGTGGCATTCTCGAAGGCAAAAAGATTGCGTCGATCGCCGAGACTTATCACGCACAAGTTGCGCCGCATCTTTATTGCGGGCCGATTGAAGGTGCGGCGAACATTCAGTTGAGCACTTGCACGCCGAACTTCTTGATTCTTGAGAGCATTCAAGATTGGGGTGGTTTTCACGCCAAGATTTTGAAGAAGCCGATTCAATTTGACAGCGGTTATGTGATTCCGTCCAAAGAGCCAGGTTTGGGTGTCGAATTGAACGAAGAGGTCGCGTTGGCGCACCCGTACACGGGCACTGATCTTCATCTCAACGAGCGCCAAACCCCGGCCGACCTCAACTAGTTTTGATTCATGGCTAATTCAACAATTTCATTTAGGGCGGGCGAGATCGCCGCGGCAGATTTGGCGGCAAAACCACTCGGACAACCTTCGGCCGAACCATTGACTGGCGAGATCATGACACGGGCGAAAGTTTTTCTTGACAACCCGACGGTCACTGCTGGCACATGGGAGTGCGAACCTGGCGCGTCTCGCTGGGAGTTCACGACACGTGGTGAAGTTATTTATGTTTTGTCGGGTCGCATGACCGTGCATGAAGACGGCGGTGAGGCTATTGAACTAACTGCTGGTTCGAGTTGCATCTTTCCGATTGGATGGAAAGGCAAGTGGACGGTTCACGAAACTTTGCGCAAGGTATTTGTCGTCTACCGCGAAAAGTAAATTCGCAAAATTTTTTAGTTTGCCAAGACCCGAATAAATTGTGGCGAGTTGGAGACAAAACTGTTTTTTAGCGCGTTCGCCAATTGTTGTGGCGTTTCGACTTGCGTCGTTGCCCAGCCAAAACCTTTTGCAATTGCAACTGGGTCATGCGAAGAAACATCGACACCCATCGGCGTCGCGGTGACATCGTCGAATGATTCGCGGATTTGTTCGTAGCCGCGGTTGTCCCACAGCACGAGGACGATTTTGCTGTTTAGATCTTTGGCGACTGCCATTTCAGCAACGGTGAACAACCAGCCGCCATCGCCAGTGATAACCAAAACTGGTCTGGCATGAGCCTTGGCGTCGGTGACTGAGGTTGCGCCGGGGTTTGCCGCGAGGCTTGTGCCGGGGTTTGCCGCGAGGCTTGCGCCGATCGCCATTGGCAGCGCGCAACCGAGCGTGCCAAAACCATACGGTGCAAGCCACGAACGTGACTGCGTGGCTGGCAACCACCAGTGTGCGCTGTATGCCAATTGAGTTGAGTCGAGCGCGACTATTGCATCGCTTGGCAATGCATCTTCGATCGCCTGTAACCACGGCACGAATTTGGCGTTGGTTTTTGCTCGTGCGTGTTCGCGCCAAATTTTGGCTTGAGTTGCACCAGTTTGCGACTTTCTTTTCGTGATTTTGGCGGTTAGTTTGCGAAGCGTCGTTGCCGAGTCACCAACGAGTGCAACAGTTGGTGACATGCGCCGAGAAATTTGTGCCTGATCGATGTCGATGCGCACGATTTTGCCCGCAAAATTTGGTGCGCGACCACCGTTATAAAGATCTGTGTCAGAGAGTTCGGTGCCAACTACGACGACGACATCTGCTGCCTCAATATCGCGTTGCACGCGACCAAACACGAGACAGTTGCCGGCGCACAAATCGTGGCTCGACGACATCACGCCTTTGGCGTTGCCCGTTAGTAGAACTGGTGCATCGAGAGCCTGAGCAAATGCAACAAGTTCTGAACCTGCGTTGACACAACCACCACCGGCGATCACGACCGGGTTTTGTGCCGAGTTGATTAGTTCGACGGCCCGCACGATTTCGCTCGGTGATGCAGTCGGTTTTGTCACGACCAGTCTCTTGCGCGCGAGTGGCTGGCACGGTTGGGCAAGAACATCCATTGGAATCGCAATGTGCACTGGTCGCGGACGTGAAGATGTAAAAATATTGAAAGCTTTTTCGATGAGTGTCGGCAGTTGTTCTGGGTCTGTGACAGTTTTGCTGAACGCACAAACCGACTCGGCGATTTTCGCTTGATCTGGCAGATCATGTAGTGGCCCGAAACTTTTGCCGAGCGCATCAGTTGGCGTGGTTGACGCGAGCACGAGCATTGGTCGAGAGTCGTGATACGTCTGGGCGATTGGAGTCAGTGCATTTGTGACGCCGGGACCACTGATCAACACGCATACGCCCGGTCGGCCCGTGACTATCGACCAACCGTCGGCCATGAAACCCGCGCCTTGTTCATGCCGTGGTGAAATTGCGCGCACACCCGAGCGATGCAGCCCGCGGTAGAGCTCGATGTTGTGCACACCCGGAATGCCGAAGACGACATCGACGCCATATTCGCGGGCGAGCAAATCGATGATCGCCTCACCAACGCGCATCTGATCGTCGGCCATTGGCTATCTATTTTCTTTGCAGAGTTCGTCGGCGAGCGTTCTGATTCGACTGCATGCATCGCGCAAGATTTCTGAGTCGACGGTTAGTGCAATACGAATGTGGCCAGCGCCACCATTGCCGAAACTTTCACCGGGCATCACGGTGACGCCATGGTCCTTGAGAAGTTTCCAGGCGAATTCTTCTCCAGAAAGTTTTGTGCGACGCACGTCAAGCATGATGAACATGCCGCCTTCGGGCATGCGAGCGGTGATTGCTTGCGAGCCTTCAAAGGCTTGGATCAAAGTTTCGGCGCGCTCGCGAAATGCCAGTCGGAGGCGTTCGACCTCTGGGTGCTTTTCGTTTAACGCGACGGCGAGCGCATCTTCGATAAATGGTTGTGAGCCAAACAACATTGCTTCGGCAACGAGCACTAGGCGAGGGGTTATGTCTGGGTGCGACGCGACCCAACCAGCGCGAAAACCTGGCAGGGCGTGCGACTTTGAAATCGACGAGACCGCCAAAGTTCGATGTCGTAATTGTGGTCGATCGAACGGCGAGCAAAAAGGCACATCGAATGTCATGTCGGCGTAAACCTCGTCGCAAATAATCCATAAATCGTGGCGCTCGCAGACCGCGCCGATTTCGTCGATCTCTTTTTCGGTGAGCACGGCGCCAGTCGGGTTACTCGGTGTGTTCAACAACAAGACTTTCGTGTGCTTGGTTATCGCGGCCTCGATTGCTTGCGCGGTGACATGAAAATTATCTTCGGGTCGAGTTGCCACCGGCACAAATGTCGCGCCTGATGCCGCGACC
>RFTA01000005.1 GCA_009923685.1 Actinomycetota bacterium | reverse complement strand
AATACCTTCGCTCCATCGTCGACCTTCGAGAATGCGACCAGTAAATTCGTCGACGATCTTTACTTCGCCGTCTTGAATGATGTAGTCCTTGTCGCGTTGATACAAGACGGCTGCCTTAAGCGCCACTTGAAGTTGATGAACCAAATTTTGCTGAACCTCGTCGTAGAGATTTTCGATACCCAACTGCTTTTCAACTTTTTCGATGCCCGACTCTGTTGGCACGACGATTCGCTTGGCTTCTTCGACGTCATAGTCGACATCACGCACGAGAGTGCGCACGATGGCGGCGAACTGATAATAAAGTTTCGCGGCATCGGCGACACGACCAGAAATAATCAACGGTGTTCTTGCCTCGTCGATGAGAATCGAGTCAACCTCGTCGACAATGGCAAAATTAAAACCGCGCTGAACTTTGTCTTGCAGAGTCGCAGCCATGTTGTCGCGTAGATAATCAAAACCGAACTCGTTGTTAGTTCCGTATGTGATGTCGCTCGAATATTCGACGCGCTTCTCTGCAGAACTCGTGCGCCGACCCGGCACGACGAGCCCCACCGACAAACCCAGCCACCTGTGAATCTGACCCATCCACTCGGCGTCGCGTTGTGCCAAATAGTCGTTGGTCGTAATTTGATGCACGCCTTTGCCCGACAATGCATTCAAATATGCCGGCAGTGTCGAGACGAGGGTCTTGCCTTCACCGGTTTTCATTTCGGCGACCCAACCAGCGTGCAAAGCCGCGCCACCCATCAACTGCACGTCGTAATGACGCTGACCGATAACGCGAGTCGCAGCCTCACGCACGACCGCAAAAGCCTCGATCAACAGGTCGTCGAGGGTCTCACCTCGCTCAAGTCGCGACCTGAACTCGGTGGTCTTGCCGCGCAACGCCGCATCGTTCAACGCCGAATATTCGCTCGACAGCGCATTTATTTCGGGCAAAATTGCGGCAAGAGCCTTTACTTTCTTGCCTTCGCCAGCGCGTAAGACTCGGTCGAGGATTGCCATAAGACAGTTGATGCTACCGCCATGCACGTGACCAGACCAGCCCCCGCTTGATAAAGCGCACGAGTTGCGCTGTTTAAAGTTGCTCCGGTCGTCACTACATCGTCGACAAGCAACAAATGTTCAGAGTTTAAATTTCGTGCCAAAAAAGATGGCCCGACCAAGCGCGCATCACGCGACTTTCCTGTTTGAGGGCGATCCGAGAGTCGCACCAAAACTTTTTGACACGGCAATTGCAATCTTTTGGCGACATACTTCGCGATCAACTCAGCATGGTCGTAGCCGCGCTCGATAATGCGCTTTTGTGTCGTTGGCGCCCAAGTAACAATGTCAATTTTTTTGAGTGACCGAGACTGTTCAGCATGCACACGTCGAACGAGAGCGTCACCGATGAGTCGCAAGCTTGATCGTTGATTGCGATATTTGAAACTCAAGATAACTTTTCGAATTGTCGAGTCATATTTGAATGCGACGAGTACATCACCGTGATACTGGGTCGAATCTCTGCGCTTGTCGCTGCTTTTTTCGTCGTTGTAGACACCGCTGTCGCTACCATCGAGCGTCTCGCGGCAAGGTTTGCAAATTGTCGCCGAAATTCGACCACATGCAGGACATGTCGAACCAAAAATTACGCCGAGCAACTTCGCCAGCTGCTTGACCACCAGATCACATGTCTTGAACATTGCCGCAAACGTGTGTGCCAACAACAGATGCGCTGGCTAGCGTGAATCTGTGCAGGGCCTTCAACAACTTGAGTTTCGCGACCGACTTGGTCGTCGTCTAGTTAGATGTCTCATTGGCCTGGCTCTCTTCGCAGTTGGCATTTCTCTGCAAATGAACGCCAACCTAGGTGCACCACCGTGGGATGTTTTTCACCAAGGTGTCGCCAAGCAAGCCGAAATCTCGATCGGCAAAATCATCGTGATGACTGGTTTCATGTTGCTTTTTCTTTGGATACCGCTCAGACAGAAACCCGGTCTTGGCACGATTCTCAATGCACTAGAAATCGGTCTGGTCGCCGACGTGGCCCTTCAAATTATCCCTGAGCCCAAAAACTTTTTGATACGCATCATGATGGTCGTCGTCGGCATCGTCGTAGTTGCGATCGGCACAGGTTTGTATATCGGCAGCGCACTCGGGCCTGGGCCACGCGATGGTTTGATGACGGGTCTTGCCAAACGCGGAATACCAATCAAAGTTGGTCGCACCGCCATCGAAGTCACCGTTTTGATCGTCGGCTTCGCACTCGGTGGACAAGTTGGCGTTGCAACTTTCGCCTTTGCATTCGGCGTCGGCCCGCTAGTTCACTTCTTCTTGCCGCGACTGGCAATTAGTAGCGGTAGCGCTCGGCCTTAAACGGCCCGCTTGGCGGCACGCCCAAATATTCTGATTGCTCGTCAGAAAGTTTGGTCAGTTTCGCACCAAGCGCGTCAAGATGAAGCGACGCAACTTTCTCATCGAGATGTTTCGGTAAAACATAAACTCCAAGTGGGTAATTCTTGGTGTTGTTGAACAACTCGATTTGTGCAATCACCTGGTTGGTGAAAGAACAACTCATCACGAAACTAGGGTGACCGGTAGCGCAACCCAAATTGACCAAGCGACCTTCAGCCAAAACGATCACCGAGTGACCGTCGCTGAATGTCCACAAATCAGTGCCTGGTTTGAGTTCATCGCGCGTTGCGCCACTTCGCGAGAGACCCGCCATATCGATCTCGTTGTCGAAGTGGCCGATATTGCAAACGATGGCGTTGTGCTTCATTTTTGACATGTGCTCGGCAGTGACGATGGCTTCGTTGCCGGTTGCCGTCACGAAAATGTCTGCGACGGTCAAGACATTTTCAAGTGTGTCGACGATGTAGCCCTCCATTGCGGCTTGTAGCGCATTGATCGGGTCGATTTCGGTCACAACAACTCGAGCACCCTGGCCTCGCAAACTTTGCGCACAACCTTTGCCAACATCGCCGTAGCCACAAACAACGGCCATCTTGCCGGCAATCATTACATCTGTCGCACGGTTCAATGCGTCAATCAACGAATGTCGACATCCGTAAAGATTGTCGAACTTGCTCTTGGTGACGCTGTCGTTGACATTTATCGCCGGAAACAAAAGCTCTTTATCTTGGGCCATCTTGTAGAGACGCTTGACGCCCGTTGTCGTTTCTTCTGTGACACCCTTGATTAGTTTCGACATTTTTGTCCAACGATTCGGGCTGGTTTTCAGACCACGTTGCAAAAGTCCGAGCACGATAGCCAGTTCGGGGTTTGATGCCGTCGTCGGGTCTGGCACAGAACCGGCTTTTTCATACTCAACGCCTTTGTGCAACAACATGGTCGCATCGCCACCATCGTCGAGAATCATGTTCGGGCCGTCACCGTCGGGCCAGGTCATCATTTGATCTGTCGCCCACCAATATTCTTCGAGAGTCTCACCCTTCCATGCATAAACCGGCACACCTTGCGGATTATCTTGCGTGCCGTTCGGGCCGACAACTACGGCAGCCGCGGCGTGATCTTGTGTCGAGAAAATATTGCAACTTGCCCAACGAACTTCGGCGCCAAGTTGCACCAAAGTTTCGATTAAAACAGCAGTTTGAATCGTCATGTGCAAAGACCCCGAGATTCGAGCACCTTTCAGCGGCTTTGAAGCACCAAATTCTTTGCGCAACGCCCGCAAACCCGGCATCTCGTGCTCGGCAAGATGGATTTCTTTTCTTCCGAACGGCGCAAGTGAAAGATCAGCAACTCGAAAGTCTTTGCGCGCAGCCAGTGATGATGATGCCATGATTCTCCTATTTTTTGATTTACGAATTTAAAAAGTTGGTTTCAAATTGAGTTGCGAGGCTTTTGCCACGAGGCGTTCGTGCTCGACTTGATTAACAACGATTGCCTCGTCGATAAGCATCACTGGAATGCCCTGTCGCACCTCGTATCTCATCTGCAATCTCGGGTTATAGAGCATTTCTTCGTCTACGAAATAGATCAGGCTGCCCTTGTCCTTAGGGCAAGCCAAAATCTCGAGCAACTGCGAATTAATCGGTGAATTTGATGCAGACACGGCTAACACGATAACACTTGCGGTGATTACGCCGTGATCAACATCAGCAACTCGGCAACATGCTCATCGCATTCTTCGCGCGTGGCTGCTTCGAGATTTAATCGCAATAGTGGCTCGGTGTTTGAGGGTCGCACATTGAACCACCACGAGCCGCAGTCAACCGTCAAACCGTCAAGGTGATCTTGTGGATACTTTGCGAATTGTTTGGTCACGCGGTCGATGACATCTTGAATATTGCCAACCTGCGTATTGATCTCGCCGCTATTAGCGTATTTTTCGAATGGTTTGCGCAACTCAGAAAGTGACTTTCCGGTGCGACACATTTCGCCGAGTACAACCATCGTCGCAATCAAGCCGCTGTCGGCACGATAGTTGTCGGCAAAGTAATAGTGCCCAGAGTGTTCGCCTGCAAAGACGGCACCAGTCTGAGCCATCACCTGCTTCATGTAACTGTGTCCGTTTTTTGTGCGGATCGGTTTGCCGCCGAGTGCCGTGATCGTCTCGGGCACAATTCTCGAACAGATCAAGTTGTACAAAATCGTCGCGCTCGGGTTCTCGCGCAAAAACACCGAAGCCAACAAGGCGGTCGTCGTGCTACCAGAGACACTTTTGCCAAGTTCGTCGACCAAGAAAACGCGGTCGGCATCGCCATCAAAAGCCAACCCGACATCGAACTGACCTGCAACAACCCGTGCCTGCAGGTCACGCTGGTTGGCGGGCTGAATCGGGTCGGCGGGGTGATTTGGAAACGTGCCGTCGAGCTCGCCGTACATAATTTCGATCTCGAACTCTTTCAAGCGATCGAAAACTGCGGGTGCGACCAATCCGCCCATGCCGTTTGCCGTGTCGGCGACGATTTTTAGTTTGGAGATTTTGGTGACGTCAATAAAGCCGACGACATGATCGACGAATTCGGCGAGCATATTCTTTTTCGTGACCTCGCCTCGTGTTGTCGCTGGTGCCGGACCTCGCGCGTCCAAGACATCTTGCGCGATCTCTTTCATCTCACGCAATCCATTGTCAATGCCGATCGATCGCGCACCCGACAAGCAACATTTGATGCCGTTGTATTGAGCTGGGTTGTGCGAGGCCGTGAACATTGCACCAGGTGCATTCAATTTGCCCGAGGCGAAATAGAGCATGTCTGTGCTTGCCAAACCGAGATTGACAACATCAACGCCCTGCTCGGTCAAACCATTTTGAAACGCCTCGACCAGGTCTGGGCCACTCGGTCGCATGTCGTGGGCCACGACAATTGTTTTTGCTTCAGAAAATTTAGCGAAAGCCACACCGAGTGCATGTGCCAAAGTCGCGTCGAGTTGGTCAGGTACCGTGCCCCGAATGTCGTAGGCCTTAACGACTGCTTCTAGATTGGGCACGGCATTAAAGACTAGCGTCTTGCAGTTTTTCGCCTTCGCGCCACTTGGCGACCACGCCAGCGAACCGCCATCGTGCCAATTCCGAGAACCGTCATGAAATATGCAAAGAAATCAATGAGCGTGTAACCGTAATGTAACCGCACGTTATTTTTGGTTGGAATCACGACCATCATGTTCGGAGCCACGCGATATGGTCCCTGCGCATTTTCGACTTTCCAATTCGGAAAGTAGCTCATTCGCACCAGCACTGGCACACCAACTTTGTCGACAGAAAAACTTATTGCCTCGTCTTCGAGCTTCGTGTTGCTAATTGTGACAGGCTCTAACTCGACGACCGAAATTTCTTCGGATGGTTTAACAATGTCGACTCTGCGCGACGAGTCAGTTGGTTCGCCTTGACGGCGATTCAAATCAATGACCGCATCAACTTTTTGCCAAGAATCTGGTCCGTTATCGACTGGCACCGCCGCCCAATCTTCCGGATGCTGAAACCAACTCGTACCCACCTCGAGCCAACGCTCTTTGGGGTCACCACTCTCGTTTGAAACAATCACGGGTTGCACGCTCATCGGCACGACTAAATCACTTTTATCAACTTGATAAATGACCCATGGCCCACTTTCGGCGATCTTCAAGAGCGCCGCTTGTTGATTGGCCTGAGCAATTGCTTCAGAGGTGAACGCCATGTAGTAGCGCACGCCAAGTTCTTGCAGATACCGCACACCGAGCCCGGCGTTGTTGTCGTCGTAACGTAGTTCACGTACGGGGTTGCTGCTCTGTTTTGACATCGCCGCCGCTGTGATGAAGTGATAGGGCGTCGTGCCCGCGGCCTCAAAATTCAGACCTTCCATCGAGCCGATGCAGCCTTTTGTCCAATGCGGTAAAAGCATCAACGACATCGTTGTGCCATATTTATTTAGTTCGCCGTTGTTCTCCCATAGTGCGCGACCGCAACCTAAATTCGGATCTTCGCCAATAGTTTTCATTGTCTCGACAACTGCCCGATATTCGGCGTAAGCGCTTTTGCCCTCGTAGCCGGTGAAATTCCACCTCGCCCAGCCGTCCACGAAGCCGTCGTTGGTCGCCTTGGTCGAGATGAATCCCCACCTATATATAGTCTCGCCAGCCGCATTCGTAGTCAGCTTGCCGAAGGGCATTTCTTGAAACCGAAAACCGATTATTGAAACCACCAGCACAGTAAAAACGGTGACCCAAGCCAGATTGAACTTCGGGTTATCGCTTATCGACTCAACAGGTTTGATCGCTTCAACAGATTGCTGCTCTAACGCTTTTCGTCCGAGTTGTTGCAGTCGATAAAAACCCGCCAACCAAACCGCCGACTGATAGACGCCGATGACCATTAAGAAATATCGCAACAAATAAAGAAACGGCAACAACCTTGGGTTCCAAAGCAGACCAATGACGGGCAAACTCTCGCGTCCAAAATAAACACCAAACATCAAAGCGATGCAATATGCACCCATCCACATACCGGTTCGGTTCCGAGCCTTGATGAAACTAACGAAAGCGATAATCGCAAAACCGGTTATCACGATGTCCCAAAAAGTTGCCAATGGAAAGTACATGCTCCAAAACGAGTCGCTCGCGCCGCTTGGTCGTGGCTCATATTTCATGTCGGTCATATATGCATGACTTGTCAAAAATGGAAGCACCCAAAAAGACGAGAGCAGAATCGCCGTGATTGACACCGTCGTCGCCGTAACCGTGCTGCGACGCTCAAACCAAACGGCCGCAAGCAAAACAACGCCACCAAAAACGAATAAAAGCACGATGCCGTGACTCAGCGCACTGAGCGCTACGACGAGGGCGGTCAACATCTTGCCACGATGTTCTTCAAAAGCTCTAACTAATAGACCGAAACTCAAAACTGCAAGTGACAGCGAGATCGAAAACGAAAACTCGCCCGCCATTGTCGAAGCGATATTGCCACCGTAAATCGTGAAGCTCTCGTCGTAAAGAAATACAACTGATGCGAGGGTCAACAATTCAGGGATCGGAAATAGAAATTTTGCAAACTTGCCAAACAGCCAGGTGCAGACTGGCAGGGTCAAAATGCCGAGCACCGCGATTATCTTCAGCGCAATGCCGTAAGGCAGAATCAAATCAACAAGAAGCACCGCCAAAGCTGGCACGACCATATAGAACCGATACATCGGAAAACCCGAATACCAGTCATTGCTCCAACCAGTTAGTCGAAAGTGCGGCAACAGAAAATCACGCAAGTATGCCGGCCCGTAAACATGCGCTCCCATGTCGCCACCGGTTGGCGTGTTGTTGCGCAAAATCAACTCAGGGTGCAGTGTCATCAACAACATCAACGTTGAACCTGCGACAACGACTAGAGAAGTAACCTGCTGGGCAGACCAGCGCCTCGAAAAATATCTCGTCAGAAATTCATTCACTGGCACGAAACTCTATCTCTGGACAACTCGAGCCTTCTTAAAGCAGCGCAACAAGCAAGAGCCCTGTGGCGTTGAAAGCAACATGCGCAACGATCGACATGCCGAGTCGTTTAGTTCGGTGAAAACAAATTCCCAAGACGAGAGCAAACGCGAGCAAACCTGGCAGTTCAACTAATTGCAGATGCACCCCCGCGAACCAAACCGCAGTTACCGACACGGCAACATTGCCACTGAAACGTCCGTTCAAACTCGACTGAATCAGCCCGCGATAAACCAACTCTTCGACAATTGGTGCGCCAAATACGACGACGACAACCAGGACGATCAGCCACGCACCTTTTGCGTTATCAAACAAATCTCTGGCCCGCTTTTCGACAAGTTCGGGCGCAAACCTTTCGGGAAAGATGAGTCGAAACGGCCAAGTCACCAAACCAACCAGCAATAACTGACTCGCCACACCAACCGGAACACCCAACAAATCGACCGCCCGAAACCGCAAGAAATAATCTGCCACAAAGTTCTGGCTTCCAAACCTTTTAGAAATGAAATAAAGACCAAAAACAAAAGGCAACCACAGAGCGAGAGCTGAGACACCAAGAAACCACTTCGGTTCTTTACCTTCAACCAACTCTGCATTGCCAGTCGCAACCAAAATCGCCGAACTAACGACTAAGGCAACTACGTAGCTGGCACTCCAAGTCAAAATTGCGACTCGAGGCGAAAAATTTTTGAAACCAGCGGGCTCCTGCCCATAGGGCGGAGCCCAGGGCGATTGACTCATCCCGCGAGGCGGTTTGGCATTACAACCCTAAATCGGTTGCGCCGGTCTTCAAGCCTCCAACCTGATGGAGCGGTGATTCGAACACCGTGACGGTCACAAAGATCGTATGCATGAGGTTCTCGTTCTGCTGTCAGATCGTCTATCCAAACCAATGCGCGACTGTATTGGTAGGTAAGAGTTATTGAAGCAAGTTCGTTGCATGTACAACGCGAGCATCGACGAACCATAAAAAATACATTAATTGATGAGACGACTGCCACAGCGGATTTCAGAGCGCGTAATCGCAAAAGATTTGTCATTGTGCACTCCAAGAATCGGCTCGTATCATTGAGCCTGTGACCAAACTTCCCCCGCCACCACCACCAGCAAAACCTTCGTCATCGAAACGAAAGCCTGCCGCACGCAAGAAACCCGCAAAAATTTTGGGCAAAAAGTCAAACAAAAACAAAAACAACAATTCGAATGTAAAGACCGAGTCCGACAAACCGAGCATGCCCCGCTGGGCAACTTGGGCGATAGTCGCCGTTGTCGTTTTGTTGATCGCTGGACCGCGTATCTGGCCGACCTCAACGGCAACAAAACTGACCTATACAGAATTTTTGGACCTTGTCGACCGTGGCGAAATCAAGCAAGTCGAAATCAACAATCTGTCCAATCAAATTAGTGGCACGCTCAAAGACGGTAGCGAGTTCGTCACGACGGGTGCGGTCGCGCTTTCTGATGCCGACGAAACTTTGCTCAAACAAAAAGGCGTCGACTACGACTATTCGACTCCGCAGGGCAATTTTTTTACGAACTTAATTCCGTTGTTGCTTCCATTCATTTTGATCATGGGATTCTTCTTTTGGATGCAAAGGCGCGCCATGGGTCAAGCCGGCAGCATCATGTCAATTGGCCGTAGCCGCGCCAAAAATTACAACGCCGACAAGCCCGCAACAACTTTTGCCGACGTCGCGGGTTACGACGGCGTCAAACAAGAAATTCGTGAAGTCGTCGATTTCTTGAAGATGCCGGAGAGTTTCAAAGAAATTGGTGCACGCGTACCTAAAGGTGTTCTCTTGGTCGGCCCTCCGGGCACAGGCAAGACACTCTTTGCTCGTGCGGTCGCTGGTGAAGCAGGCGTCGGCTTTTTGTCGGTAACTGGTTCTGACTTCATGGAGATGTTCGTCGGCGTCGGTGCGAGCCGAGTTCGCGACTTGTTTCAACAAGCCCGAAAAATGGGGCGAGCAATAATCTTCGTCGACGAAATAGATTCGATCGGTCGCAAACGTGGCGCTGGTCTCGGTGGCGGCCACGATGAGCGCGAGCAAACACTCAATCAGTTGCTGGCCGAAATGGACGGCTTTGAAACAACCGAAGGTGTCATCGTGATGGCGGCCACAAACCGACCCGACATTCTTGATGCAGCTCTGTTGCGACCTGGAAGATTCGACCGTCAGGTGATCATGCCATTGCCAGAATGTGACGAACGCCTGGCAATTCTCACGGTGCATTCGAAGGGCAAGAGAATGGGCACCGATGTAGTTCTTGACACGATGGCCAAAGCGACCCCGGGCATGAGTGGTGCAGACCTTGCGAACCTCGTCAACGAAGCAGCACTGCTGGCCGTTCGTCGCGGTTCAAAAGTGATTGAGCACATCGACTTTGAAAACGCCCGCGATCGCGTGATCATGGGTGCCCGCCGTGAAAGTTTGATACTCAACGCCGAAGAGAAGCGCGCGACGGCATACCACGAAGGTGGACATGCGGTGCTGGCAACTGTGTTGCCGCACAGTGACCCTCTACATAAAGTCACGATTTTGCCCCGTGGCATGGCGCTCGGTGTCACATGGACATTGCCAGAAGAACGACACACTTATTCGCGCGATTACTTCAAAGACATGATCTGCAAGGCAATGGGCGGAAGAGTTGCCGAAATGATCGTATTCGGACACCTGAATAGCGGCGCGGCAAACGATCTTGAACAAGCAACTTCGATCGCCCGACGAATGGTGCGCGAGTGGGGCATGAGTGACGCGGTCGGACCAATGGCTTGGAGCTCGCAACAGCAAGTATTTCTGGGTGAAGATCTGATGACAAACGGGCGCGAATACTCAGATGAGACCGCGCGGATGATCGACTCAGAAATCGGTTTGATTCTGCGTGAGCAAGAGGCGCGAGCCAAAGTATTGCTAGAAAAAAATCGCGCGGGTCTCGACCTTGTCGCCCAGAGTCTGCTCGAACTAGAAACCATCGACGGGGCCACCGTTGCTCGCCTGGTTCAAGAAGGTCTCGGTCGCCCGCAAATAGTCGAGCCTTCGCCGGGCACAACGCCCAAGACTAGTGGGTCAACCGAAAACTAAATCTTTAATTGTCGCGATTCTCATCACGACACGAAGATATTTCGCTTAAAACTTTCGGGTCACGGCACTTGGCTAGTGCGGCCCAAAGATCTGTGGCTGTTATCGGGCCGACTGTTGCAAATCTGACGACACCTTGATCGTCGGCAATCAAAGTTGTCGGCACAGAGTCGATTTGATATCGCTTGTGCAAGTCTCGATTGTCAAGAAAGTCGATTATCTGAACGGCGACTTCGCCACTCTCAAGCACTCTTGCCTTGGTTGCGACATCGCGACACGCATCACAAGTAGATGAGGTGAACACGGCGACCAACCATTTTTTTTGCTCGACGTCAAAGTCTCTCAAAGTCAACTGGTGTGGCACCTCACCGCGCACCCGAGCGGGTGCATCAGACTTGCGCCGACGCAACACAAAACTCAATATGGCAGCAGCGATCAAAACTAAACACGCGACCAAGTTGCGCATTACTTGCCCGTCTCGCCAATCATTCCTGTTGACCGGTGCGGTAGACCGAGCACAATTGACACGCCAACCAGATCGTGCCCACGGTTGATTTCACGCTGCACGATTATTTCGTTGTCGGCCTCGACCAAAAGTGGCAACTCAGCGCTGGTCGCAGGAATCTTTATCACCAATACTGCGGCCGCACCCAACGCGATCTGCTCTAGACCCTCAATCGGCACCGAACCAGCAGGTCCGAGCGTCGAGATCTTGAGTGTTGTCGACAATGATGTCGCATTAAAAACAACAATCGAGCCGCCTGCAGCCGTCACCCCGTTTGGCACCGTCCACATCTTTGATGGAGACCCAATCGGAGCGCCAAAAGTTGTCGTAGTGCCGGTTTTCTTGTCGTCTTTACGGCTCATGACTTGCTCAACCACGACATACTCGCGAGAAGTTTCTTGATTGCCGACCACAAAGTCACTTGTGATGCTTGAAACAACAATTCCGTAGCGACCATCAGTGATCGCGGGCAAATTCGAGGTTGAAAGCGTCGTGACTCTTCCTGCCGGAATCGTCAAAACCAGTGGCTCACGAAAAATTTCATCCGACTTACCGGTCATGAACGCCACGCTCACAGCCTGATCTTGATCGGTTGGATTGAACACGACCAATTGTTCATCGGTATCTAGATCTTTTTGACCTCCTGCAAACCACCACTGTCGACTCGTCGAAGCAGCGCCCAAAGATGTCGAGTAACCAAGTCGTCCACGGCCCAAAAAGTGTTGCAACTTGCCGGCGACGAATCTTCCCGAAGTTGCACGCACCGAGACTGCCAAAACGATTTCGTTGCGGGCGCCTTGCTCGCCCATCGCTAAAGAAAAAACGCTCTGTGGTTCGATGATTATGCCCTTCAAAGTTGCCGGGTCTCGCTTGCCCTCAGCGGTTACAAAACTTATGTCGACGACTGTCGCATCTGGAAAAGGATTGCTTAGCAAAATATTGAACAAACTGTCCGAACCGGTGAAGCCGTCGGCAAAAAACCAACTGTCAGAGGGTTTGTTCGCACACAACGAGACCGAGTCTCCAGCCGGATGAATAATTCTTTGCTCGACTGCGGTGGCACCGCTGTCAAGTTCTACAACTGCGCTGATATATTTACTTTTTCGTCCACCTGTCGCATCTATGACACTTCGGGTAAACGGCTGAATCACCAAAAGTGCTGCGGAGGCCGGCTTGTCAGACGACAAGAAAGTTACCTTGCCTGTAACCGGAACATCCGAAAAATTGACGACAACCAATTCGCTCGTGACCGCTTTTTCTGATCCTGGCACTCCTGGACAGAACCACGAAGACGACAATTGCGAGGCACCAGCAATGCTTGGCATTGAAGAAATACCGAAGACGTTTTCAGACTTCGTGTCTGAGAGTTTCTCAGTCTCTTGATTCTCGGTCTGATTGACAAAGACAATAGCGACCAACCCTGCGAGCACAATGCAAAGTGCGATCAGAAACCGCAAATCTATTTTTTTCATCTCGTCACCATGTCGATGTTTTGGCGTCCTGTCTGAGAATCACTTATAAGCGTGACGCCATGGTTGTCAGGCTGTCGCAATCGACGGCGAAATCGTGAAAAATTCGCCGCAAGTCCGATCAGACCGAGCCATGCGATTGCCTGTAGCACCAAATACAGATATCTCGTGGGCGAAGTTCGATATTGCAAACTGACCACTCCGGCTATTGGTGCATCAAACGCAATCGACGATCCGAATGCGACACGGGGCGAAAGTTGCGCACCATCAACCTGCAGATGCCAGCCAGAGTCAAAAGGAACTGCAACGTGAATCGTTCCACCAGAGAATCTGCTCTTAACTCTTTTATCGGCGACCGAATTTTCATCGACTAGTAGCGAACTTGTTGACTTCAAAGATTGACTCGTCAGGGCAACATCACTCGCCTGTTGGCTTGCAACTGATGACTCTTCATCCAACACACCGACAATTGGCAACCACGAGACATTTTCAAAAATTGCCAAATCGCGCGCAAAATATGTTCGTCGTAAATCAAGCTGATTTGACAGTGACTCGACAAGACTTAAGGCTGCACGAGATGGTGTTTCGCCGAGCGGCACCACCAAATAGCGAACAGCCAATGGCGACATGAGTCGACCCACTCGAACAGTGTCGTCGGCGACCAGTGACGCAAGCGCGTCTTGTGCCGCGAGGTTCATCGAAGTTTCTTGCGGTGCCCAATTCGAAGCAAAGTTAACCGCCCCATCGTCGGACACACCGTATGAGAGACCTGAACCAAGCGAGTTCGTCGCAATTGGCAGCAGATCGCGATCACCGAGATAAAGCGTTCGATAGTTGCCGTCTTTTGGATTGTCAGGCAATTGTTCAAGCAACTGGGGCACGGTTGTTTCAGGTTGATTCCAACGTCCGTCAGCAACGCTGAGCAGTGTCGGCGCAATAGTCACGGCGATCGAAATTGGCACGAGCAACCCGAGTGATCGGCGCCAATCTGATGCCCGACTCATGTTGGCTTCGGCGAAAACACTTAGACAGGTGGCCACTCCTAGCGCAATACCGCAGGCGACCAACGCAAGCATTACAGCAGGTTCAGGAAGCCCAACAGGCATTCGACCCTGGTCATCGAGAACCACCAACAGCAAACCAAAGACAACGAGAACCGATGCTCGAATCGCCCAAAGTCTGCGCCAACTATCGGCAATGAGCAGAGAGCACATTACGCAAAAATAAATCGCTACTGCTAGAAATCCGCCACGCAAATTGCCGAAATCAAGTCGCACAATAGATCCAAGTCCAATTTTTCGGTCAGTTACACCTTGATCGTTTGCGAAAAGTTGCCACCAGTTCGCCGAGACGTAATGCATCGACCACGGCAAATTTATAAATACAGCGCCGACGAGTCCGATCAGCGAAACTAAGGCAACACTCACAACTTTTTTGACTGGAACGCCTCCTAAAACCGAGGCAAAAAGCCATAACACCGAGATAACTAGAAACAAAATCACGATGCTTGGCGTGAATGCAAAAACCAGACCGAGTATCAGTATCAGACCCGAAACAAGTTGGGTTTTTCTCACAAGACTTTGATCCAAAGACTCTTGGTAACGATTCAATATGTCGAACAACCATGGAGCCGCGGCGATGCAAATCAAAGCCGAAAATCGACCTCTCGCAATCGAATCAAAGGCGAGCGGCAAAGACGCATAGACAACAGACGCACCAAGCCGAACGCGAGTATTGGCAAAAGCTCCGCAAAGTCTCCACATGCCGATCAATCCAATAAAAAGCGAACCGACGATCATCAAAGTTTGAAGTAGCGCAAGGTTGCCAAAAACGACGAATGACGCCAATGAAATCAACCCAAGACCCGTGGGGTTCGCCGACGCCTCACCGAAACCGCTCGACCACCAACCCGAGAGAAAATTCGCGAAAATCGAGCCGGTCGAAACAAATCCATTTTCAAACGGCAACAACTCACCGATTACACGTGATGAATCGGTGATGATTTCGCGGCTTCCGATAATTATCAAAACCGTGAAAGCCAAAAGCACAGTGCCCGCAAAACGAGTCGAGCTCTGCCTCAATCGTTTTTTGGTCTCAACCATCGCCGCGATTTCACTCGAGGCCAAAGCCCGCCTGTGACGAATGAACCTCGTCAATCGT
>RFTA01000040.1 GCA_009923685.1 Actinomycetota bacterium | reverse complement strand
AGGGCAAACTTAGGGATGCATCGACCGCCGGTTATGGATACCCGCTCAAAGGCTTAATTTACGCCATTTGCTGTGACGCCCGACACTCACAAACCAAAAATCGGACACGAAAATGCACCACCGCACAAGGTTCGCGAAGAGTCAACCACTCGGCTGCGAACTACTCTCAAGCCATGACACTTGACACATCGCGCGAGCAACAAAATTCAAAGCCTGCCGCTCAAACAAAAAATTCAGCGGCGGCGATGCGAGCAACTTTCACCACCTTTGCAAAATCAACGAAGGCCGACTGGGACAACATCATGGTGCAACTCGAAACCACCCAAGCCCGCGTCGCCGACCGACTGATCGAACAACTCGAATATCTGCGACATGACTACGGCGGCTTTCCTGTCAATCGTCTTGAACACTGTCTGCAGACCGCAACTCGCGCCGAGCGTGACGGCCGCGACGAAGAATACATTTTGTGCGCACTCGTGCACGACATCGGCGACAACCTCTCGCCTTACAACCATGCCGCAGTCGCCGCAGCAATTGTCGAGCCGGCAGTATCGAAAGCCAACCATTGGCTCGTCGCCCACCACGGCATTTTTCAGGGATATTTTTTCTGGCAACACATTGGACTAGACCCGAACACGCGCGACAACTTTCGCGATAGCGAATATTTCGACTACACCGCCGAGTTTTGCGCCAAGTATGACCAGGTCGCTTTTGATCCTGATTACAAGAGCGCCCCGCTCGAACATTTCGAGCCGATCATTCGAAAATTTTTTGCCCCACGCGACCGCACGGGTGAAACTATTAATTAGTTACTTTGCGCAAGCGCGTTTGATTGCATCTGCAAGTTGCGCGATCGCCAAATAGCCGTCTTCGATGATTCTGCCGTAGCGCAAGAACGCATGAATCTGCCCCCGATAGCGCACACAACTTGTCGGCACACCCAGCAAAGTTAATTTTTGGGCATACTGCTCGCCCTCGTCGCATAGCGGGTCATACTCAGCAGTGATCAGCAAAGTTGGCGGCATCTTGGCCAAAATCTCGTCACTTGCCAACAACGGTGAAACCAACGGATCATCGACACTGCCTTTACCGCCCGATAAATAGTGTCCGTAGAACCAAGCCATTGCCGCCGCCGTCAACAAAAAGCCTTCACCGTTTTTTCGATAACTCTCGGTCACACAACGTGCGTCGGTCGCAGGATAAACCAGCAATTGCATTTTGAAAACAACACCAGAATGCTGTGCCACAAGAGTCGACAAGTTTCCGCCAGCCGAATCGCCACACACGACCATGCGGCTCGCATCACAACCAAACGAAGCAGCATTGTCTCGCGCCCATTTCACGGCCGTCAAGCAATCTTCGAGCGGCGTCGGAAACGCAAATTCTGGTGCCATGCGATAGTCAATGCTCAAAACAGCCTGACCCGACTGCACGGCAAGTCGACGACAAACATCGTCGTAATCATCAAGCGTATGAAACACCCAACCACCACCGTGAATAAAAATGCACAAGCCAAGGTTCTTCTCGGCCGACGGCAAATACAAACGCGCCGGCACACCACCTGCATCAATATCGCGCGCCGAAAATATCGGATAATCACTGGCGATGTAATAGCGCAATGTCATCTCACGCGCCTCAACTGGAGTCATGGTCTCAAGCGCAGGCTCTGCGCGCGTCGCCAATAAATCAAGCAACGCTTTGGTCTGCAAGTTCATCGTCATGTCGAAAGCAGATTATCTATAACCCGCACCTCACCAACAATTTTGCCGTGCCCAAAAATCGGCGAGGCAAAAGCGCGCTCGTCGACGCCCGAAATATCAACCCCCAAAGCCATAAGCGCAGCACGCATCAGTGGCGGTCGTGCGCGGTTTGCGCCGTCGGCGATCTTCAACGCGATCGCCCGCCCGTCTGGCAAACCCGCCGCATAAACACCTTCGGCACCATCTTTGGCCACGAGACCTTCAATGCCTGCCATCAACAACGACACATCACGTGTTGGTCCACCCACCATTTGTGGATACTGACGCATCGCGTCAGCCACCACCCGCGCAGGCGACCCAGCCTTCGCCATCGCGACACTACGAAACCCGCGCGCCAAACCGGCAAGCGTCATTGCATGCGCCGGCGCACCGCAACCATCGACGACGACGTTGGCAACTTCTTCACCAATCATCTCGGGCATCATCGCCGTGATCATTTTTTGCAATTCGTGTTCGCTGTTCAAATAACTTTCGTCAGTTGCCCAACCGCATGCGACACAAGTTGCCAACATTCCCGAATGTTTGCCTGAGCAATTCATTTGCAGCGAAGTCGCCACCCCACCACCGCGCACGACTTCACGGGCGGCATCATCGTCGAGCGGCAAATCTTTGGTGTTTCGCAACGCGGTTTCATCAAGCCCAGCACCAGCCAAAATCTCGCGCGCAGCTTGCAGATGTTCGGGTCGACCATCGTGACTCGCACAAACTAGTGCCAACAAATTCGGCGGCAACTTCAAGCCCGCCGCCACCATCGCGGTTGCCAAAAATGGTTTCGTTGATGACCGCGGAAACACAATCGCTCGCGGCGAACCCGCACTAAAGGCAATCGACCCATCGCGTTCAAGACAAACGACTGCACCGTGGTGCCACGACTCTTGTGCGCCGTTGCGCAGTGTCACTGCGACTGGTTTGGTATCAGACGCAAGCATGGGGTTTATTTACGAGGTCACACCATTTTGTCGGCGACGATTCTTCAACCGCGAAACAACAAACCGAATCAACAAAACAAAGATCGCAGCGATCACCAACCATTGAAATACGCCGACGTATTCACCGACGCGCTCCCACTGGTCGCCCAAAACGGCGCCAGCACCAATCAACGCGATGTTCCATACGGCGCTGCCAATCGCAGTCAGCACGACAAAACTCGTCAACTTCATTCGACGAAAGCCGGCGGGTATCGAAACAATCGAGCGAATCAACGGCACGCATCGACCGACGAGCACAGCTACCGTCGAGCGCCTGTCAAACCATGCTTCTGCCCGCACAAGATCGGCGCTCTTCACGCCGAACCATTTGCCGAATCGTTCAACAAAACCGCGCAAACGCTCTGGGCCGATTGCTGCCGAAATGAAATAGAGAATCAACGCACCGACAACCGAGCCAATAGTTGCCGCGATCATCATGCCGATAACAGTCGTGTCGTTTTGCGCCGCGCCAGCCACCGCGCCAGTCGCATCGTTCACGGCGCTTGCGCCTTGTTGGGCGACAAAGCCCGCAAACGGCAACACAATTTCAGATGGAATCGGTGGAAACACATTTTCGATCACAACTAAAAGAGCGACACCGAAATATCCGAACTGATTGATGACGTCTTGTACCCAGTTCGCCAAGTCACCCAACATTTTTGCCCCCAGTATTTAGATTTAGCGCGACTCAGCCTCGGCTGAGTGCCTTGCGATTCTTCGACTTCGACTTTCTAAAGTCAGAGTTCATCATCGCAATAACATCAAGCGAAATCTCTTTCGGACATGCCGCCGAGCATTCGCCATGGTTCGTGCACGAACCAAATTGGTCATCCATCGCGTGCACCATCGCTTCGGCCCGCTTGTATCGCTCGCTTTGACCCTGTGGCAAAACATTGAGATGCGAAATCTTGGCCCCCGTGAACAAGTTCGCCGCACCATTCGGGCATGCGGCGACGCACGCGCCACAACCAATGCACGCCGCAGAATCCATCGCGGCATCAGCAACCGGCTTGGGCACGAGAATCAAGTTCGCATCTGGCGCACCACCGGTCGGTGCAGTGATGAACCCACCGGCCTCAACGATGCGATCAAACGACGCACGATCAACCATCAAGTCTTTGATTATCGGAAACGCCGAAGCACGCCAAGGTTCGATCACGATTTCGTCGCCACTCTTAAACGTGCGCATATGCAACTGGCAAGTCGTTGTCGCTCGTTGCGGACCATGTGCCCGCCCGTTGATCATCAACGAACACGTGCCGCAAATTCCTTCGCGACAATCATGGTCGAAGACAATCGCCTCTTTGCCTTCGCTGATCAAGCGCTCGTTCAGCTGATCGAGCATCTCGAGAAACGAGGCTTCGTCGCTGACTTTGTCGACCGTATACGACTCGAAGTGACCTTCTGTCTCGGGGCCAGCCTGTCGCCAAACCTTTAATTTGAGATTCGTCAGTTGGTTCACTTGTAACTCCGCGTTGCCAGGTGTGCAGTTTCGTAAACAAGTTGCTCTTTGTTGAGTTCGGCCGCCATCGGGTCACCTGTCCATTTGTATGCAGACACATGACAATATTCTTCGTCGTTGCGCAATGCTTCGCCGTCGTCGGTTTGATACTCACTGCGAAAGTGCGCACCGCAACTCTCTTGACGATCGAGAGCGTCACGACACATCAACATGCCCAACTGAAAGAAGTCGTCGACACGTCCGGCTTTTTCGAGAGTCTGATTGACGCTCTCGCCCGTGCCCGTGACACGCAAATCTTTCTTAAACTCGCCGTAAAGCGCAGGCAACTCAGAAAGTGCTTTCTCGAGACCCTGTTGGGTGCGCTCCATGCCGCAATAATCCCAAATGATTTTGCCCAACTCGCGATGAAACCAATCTGGCGAACGAGTGCCTTTGACGTTCAGATAAGAGTTGAATCTTTCGTGTGCCTCAGTCTCGGCCTGCACGAACGCGGGGTGATCGGTTGTCGGCGCGGGCTTGTTGAGCAGCGGCGCAAGACCGTTGCTGATCGTGTATGGCAAAACAAAATAGCCGTCGGCCAAACCTTGCATCAGCGCGCTCGCACCAAGACGGTTCGCGCCGTGATCAGAAAAATTCGCTTCACCCGCTGCATAAAGACCTGGCACCGTCGTGCCAAGTTCGTAATCGACCCACAGGCCACCCATCGTGTAATGCGTCGCAGGGTAAATGCGCATCGGCGTCGAATATGGGTCTTCGCCCGCGATTCGCTCGTACATTTGAAACAAGTTTCCGTAACGCTCTTCGACGACATCGCGACCAAGGCGAGCGATCGCGGCTGAGAAGTCGAGGTTCACGCCGTTTTTAAGTGGCCCAACACCGTGACCCTTGTCGACGAGTCGCTTGGCAGCACGCGACGAAATATCTCGTGGCGCCAAGTTGCCATAACTCGGATAAAGACGCTCTAAGTAATAGTCGCGTTCACTTTCGGGAATCTGCTCTGCGGGTCGCGAATCGTCGGGGTTTTTCGGCACCCAAACTCGCCCGTCGTTGCGCAACGACTCGCTCATCAAGGTGAGTTTCGACTGCGATTCGTCGCTTTGCGGAATGCAT
>RFTA01000039.1 GCA_009923685.1 Actinomycetota bacterium | reverse complement strand
CCAACCACCACCAGGTCGGGCACCGAGTCGCCGAGAGTTTCAAGTGCCGCAATAAGTTGCGACAAATTTTTTCGAGGCTCGAGCGTGCCGACGAACAGCAAATAATTTTCGGGCAACCGATAGCGGGTCTTGATCTGATCACGGGTCGTCATCACCATTGGCGCAGAAACTCCAAGAGGCACATGAGATAACCGATCTGGCGAAAAGCCGAACTCAGAACAATCTGCGAGCGTCGCCTGCGATGAGCAAAGCAACATGTCGGCACGCTTCAACAAAATTTTTAGACTACGTCTAAACACTGAGTTGCCGCGTCGACTAAAAAATTGCGGGAATTTCAAAAATGCAAGGTCATGAATCGTCGCAACCATTTTGGCATTTGTCGCAAACGGAATTATCGAGGTGCAATGCAACAAGTCAACTTTGCCCGTTGCGCGTTCGACCTTTGGCCGACCAAATCGCATTGACGCCTCATAAAGCGCCGGCCCACCAAGCGCGAGTTGATGAACGCTTATCGGTGGTTGAAATGCACTTTGTGGCGCCAAGTTGTGGCGACCGGCAAACCCCACGAGTTCGATGTCGCGGCGCAAACCCGGGAGAACCCGCGCAACCTCTAAGGCTGCGGTCGCAGTACCACCGGGCACGCGATGCCAGCACTGTTCCAAAGAGTAGGCCACACGCATTCCTTCTATTCTGCCCGTGTTGGCTTGATAATTGGTGCAAAGCCGTTGTGTATGTGCGCGAACCAAGCGCAGGGCTCGGGGTCGTACGATGTGATTAGCAGTATGAGCGCGAAAACTTCTTCATCAACATTCTGGAAGAACCGCACAGTTCTGGTCACTGGCGGAAACGGATTTCTCGGTCGCAATGTTGTCGAAGCATTCGCAACAGCCGGCGCGACGGTGATCGCCCCGACTCACAAGCAAGCAGACCTCACGGTGCCGGGCGTCGCGCTCGAATTATTCGCAAAACACAAGCCCAGTCATGTCGTGCACCTGGCGGCGCGAGTCGGTGGCATCGGCTACAACCAAGTTGCGCCAGCGCCGCTGTATCTCGACAATTTGTTGATGGGCACCCAGACAATTGAAGCCGCACGAATAGCCGGCGTTGAAAAAACAATTCTGCTCGGCACGGTATGCAGCTATCCGAAATTCACGCCTGTGCCGTTTCGTGAAGAGTCAATTTGGGACGGCTACCCAGAAGAGACGAACGCACCATACGGCATCGCCAAAAAAGCGCTGTTGGTGCACGCGCAAGTTAATGCCCAACAATACGGTCAGAAGTTTGCGTTCTTGATACCCACCAATTTGTTCGGTCCTGGCGACAAGTTTCATCCAGATGTTTCGCATGTCATACCTGCACTGATCAAAAAATGTGTCGAAGCCAAAGAACAGAGTCATGAAAAGATCGATGTTTGGGGCACGGGTTCTGCCAGCCGTGACTATTTATATGTCAAAGATGCAGCACGGGCAATTTTGTTGGCAAGCGAACTGCATGATTCAACCGAGCCACTCAATTTGGGCAATAACCGCGAGATCACAATTCGAGAAACAGCAGAAACGATTGCCCGCATCGTGGGCTTCACTGGCGAACTCGTCTGGGATTCTTCTCGCCCCGATGGCCAACCTCGGCGCCGAGTCGACGCCTCTCGCGCCGAGCGCGAGTTGGGTTGGCACGCATCGACCGATTTTGAGCACGGTCTTGCCGAAACGGTTAAGTGGTTTCTCGCAAATCGCCACGAAGCCTTAAAACTTCACGCATAATTTTGTGACATTTCCGCCACCTCAACTTCCGCCGCCGTTGCCTCGTGCGCAACAGTCTGCGACGCAGTCAGAACAGTCATCTCAATCACCGCAAAATCGGCGGGCGCCACGCAAACCCCGATCAGCGCGTCAGTCGAGACCAATTTTTCGCAGTTCGGCGAACAACACGCCCGTCACGAACGCAATCATCTCGATCAATGTGGGTCTTTATATATGGATGTCGCTTTCGGGTTTCGACAGAACATCTATAAATTTCGTCATCTCGCGGCAGTTTTTAGAACAGGGCGAGTGGTATCGATTGCTGAGTTGCGGCTTCGTTCACTTCGGAGTATTTCATGTGGCGATGAACATGTTGTTGGCCTATCAGCTCGGTCAGTTGTTTGAACACAAAATCGGCTCGCTGCGATTCGCTCTGCTTTATCTCACAGCACTTTTGGGCGGATCAGTTGGTGCGCTAATTATGAGCCCCGATGCGATCACAGGCGGTGCGTCTGGTGCCGTGTTCGGTCTGATGGCGGCGGCGGTAGTCGGTCTTCGACGCGATCGCATCAACCCGATGCAGACCGGCATCGGCATGACGTTCGTGTTGAATATCGTGATCACCCTCGTGATACCTGGCATCTCAATTGGTGGACACTTCGGCGGGGCGATCGCGGGGGCGATTTGCAGTCTGTTCTTGCTCAACCCGAGCAAAAGAACCATCTCGAAGCTTTTTGAAGTAATCGCACCAATTGCGATTTCAAGTGCGCTGATTTATCTGGCAGTCAGTTTCATAAACGCGTAACACCCGCTCGCTACGGTGAGCAAATGCTTCACACCATTACACAACTTTCAGATGTGCCAAGAGCACACCTCGACCCGATCACGACATTCGCAGAAAAACTAGGCGTGTTCGCACTTGCGCTTTCAAGACCTTTGCGCCACGAAACAATCGCCCTGTGCTGCGATCACCAGCAACGCGGTGTCGGCATTTTTGCCTTTGACTCAAAACTTAAACTCACCCAGATCATTGAGCGCATCATTGGTGCAGCGATCAACATCGACTCGGCTGCAACAATCTGCCTGCTCAGCGCACGGCAAGGCGCCGGCCGCGACTTTTCAGACACATCACAATTTTTTATGGCCAAAAATCGTTGTCAAGATGCGGGCCTTGTTTTAACCGATTGGTTTCTTGTCGCCAATGGCGACACTTACACGATTAATTAACTGTGGCAACCGCAGCCAGAGCCGCACCCGCCCATTTTTGGTGCGGGCATTGCTGGCACGGCCGAAGCATTGCTGCCACCGCCAACTGAGGCGAAAACAGACAGCAGTCGCACCGCATTTTCGTGACCCTGCGAACATTTGGCCGGCTCATTGGCAGCCGACATCGCACGTCGTTCTTCGAAAACTTCATCGCAGGTGCGGCAACGAAACTCATACATCGGCATGCATTGCAGTCTAGATGTTGTCGGTCATTCATTGCTAGAGCGAAATTCACCCGAAATTCAGTGATTAAATTAAGTGTGTTCTCTGTGCGATCATCAACGACTCAGACCTCGCCCGACACAGTCGTCGAGCGACAAACAGAACATGTCTTGCAAACCGGAAAGCCGCTTGTTGCCCACATCGTCAAAACAGACAAAGACGAATCAGCGGCCGCAAAAGTGCTCGAAGCACGCATCAACGGCACACCACTAGAGGCACTGTGCGGCCATGTTTGGGTGCCTTCGCGAGATCCAAAGCAGTTGCCAATGTGTCAAGCGTGCAAAGAAATCTACGAAATGTATCGCGGCTTCAACGAAGAACTAAACGAACAGCCAGCAGAATAAAACCGAAAAATGCCTGACTTCAATTCGTTGGTTTCGTTTGCGATCGCATCAATTGCGTTGCTCGTGATCCCCGGACCAGCGGTCATTTATATCGTCAATCGCAACGTCGCCAACGGTCGCTCAATCGGTCTCGCCTCGGTTCTTGGCCTCGAACTCGGCACTTTCATGCATGTCTTGGCCGCCACGGTTGGTTTATCGGCAATTTTGGCAACATCAGAAAACGCCTTCAACATAGTCAAATATCTTGGTGCGTCATATCTGGTGCTTGTTGGCTTGCGCACAATTTCGCGCCAACCCCAAGAAGTCGACTCATCGGCTGATGCGATGACAAAAGTGCAGGCGTTTCGTCAGGGCTTTATTATCAACACCCTGAACCCGAAAGTTGCGTTGTTTTTTCTTTCGTTTCTTCCGCAATTTATCGACCCCCAAAAATCGTCGAACGCACTGCAGTCATTGTTGCTCGGCGCCGTATTCGTGACTTGTGGGTTTGTCACAGACGGCATCTATGCGCTCACGGCCAGTTCGTTGCGTGAAACTCTGGTCAAAGGCAAGGCATTGCCGTTTATTCAGCGATATGTTGCGGGCGTCGTGTTCGTGTTGCTCGGCGTCGTAGCCGCATCAGCGAAAATCTCTTGAACTTACGCCACGCGTGGCGATTTTAAGTTCGCTCAAATGCTCGGCGATGATATTGATCACGCCTTGTGAAGACTCGATTTTTCCACGCACGAGCAACGCCGAAGCGTTGATCGCCTCGTGACGAAATCTTTTGAAACAACCTTGCGAAACTATGACATTGATCAAACCAGTTTCGTCTTCAAGGCTGAAAAATGTGACGCCTCGCGAAGTCGAAGGGCGCTGACGATGGGTGATCACCCCTCCGACAAATATTTTTGAACCGTTTTCAACCTTTGCCATGTCGCTGGCCACGACCACACCGAGTTGATTCAACTGGTTGCGCACAAACTGAGTGGGGTGACCATCGATAGAAATACCGGTTGACCAAAGATCGCAGATTGATTTTTCGATCGGCTGCATGCCCGGCAATTGGGGCGAATCGTTGCCGGTCGTCACGCCCGCCAATCGCTCGGGCCGACTTTGAATAACCGCACCCGCCGACCAGAGTGCGTCGCGGCGAGATATTTCGAAGCACTGCGAATATGCCCCGGATGTTGCCAAGGTTTCTATTTGCGACAAACTGAGTTGAGGCACGCGACGAACGAGGTCTTCCATGCTTGTGAATGGTCGCGCAACTTCGATTGCTTTTGCGAGATCATCACCGATGCCGCGCACGCTTGAAATGCCGAGACGCAAAGCAAAACCGCCGGCTGAGTTGTCGTGAGGCTCTAAAGTCGCCGTGGCTTTTGAAGCGTTCAAATCTGGGCTCAACACGACCACCCCATGGCGTTGTGCATCTTGCACGAGCGAATGTGGCGACCAAAAACCCATCGGCTGGGCGTTCAACAGCGCTGCATAAAAAGCCGTTGGCTCGTGAAACTTTATATAAGAAGATGCATAGATAAGATAAGCAAACGAAACCGAATGACTCTCTGGGAACCCGTAACTAGCGAACGCCTGCATTTTTTCAAAAATCTCGTCGGCAACCGCGCCGACGATTTTGTTTTGTGCCATGCCGTCATAAAGTCGCTGACGAAGTCGTTGCATGCGGGCATGCGAACGTTTTGAACCCATGGCTTGGCGCAACTCGTCGGCTTGGTTGGGGGTGAAGCCGGCGATGTCGATCGCCATTTGCATCAA